>JANNEX010000177.1:0-2033 GCA_031379155.1 Rubrivivax sp. | reverse complement strand
ATGGGGGAAGTCTGGTCCGGCGCCGGTGAAATCACGGGCGATGCCGCAGGTGGCGCGGCCTGCGGCGCACGCGCGCTGGGCGGGTCGAAGAGCATGGTGTATTCGCGCACCAGGCGGCCACTGGACCAGGTGGCTTCGACGATCACATCCACAAAGGGCTCAAGCACGGCACGGTCGCTGCTGACCGTCAACACCGAGCGTCCGCCAGGCCGGCTGACCAGCGCCACACGCGTGGCCGTCAACACCTGGTTGTATTCAACGCCTGCGGCCCGGTAGGCATCAGGCGGCGCAATGCGCAGCTTGAGCGAGGCCGCCTCTTCGGGCGTCATGCTCGTGACTTCAATTTCGGCCTTGAGCGTTTCGCCCAGGGCCGACTGCACATTGAGCCGGCCCAGGCCCAGCGCCAAGGCCTGCGAGCTGCACAGGCTGGCGACAGCCAATGCAACCCCTTGGAGCGCAAAGCGCGCAGCGTTTGACGAGCGTTGTTTCAAGGCATTTCCCCCACGCGATCAACTCCGGCGCGGCAAAGGGCCGCCAGCCATATCTTCAAGTCGCCTGGGCGCCGGGCTCTGACCCCAGCCATCCGCAGACGGAAATCGCAACAGTATCAAGCATATAGGAGCGCAAGCTAACGCGGAACCTGATGATCACGGGGGGAAATGCTTTGTTTCTGGGCGATGGCCTGGCTGTTGTCGTGGGGCAACGGCAAACCCCTTGCATCAGACATGAGCGGGTCAGGCCTGAAGCAGGATTCGCAGCATGCGCCGCAAAGGCTCTGCCGCGCCCCACAAAAGCTGGTCGCCGATGGTGAAAGCACCCAGGTACTGATCACCCAAAGCCAGCTTGCGCACACGGCCCACCGCAATGTTCATGGTGCCGGTCACGGCCACCGGCGTCAGGCCCTTGACAGTGGCTTCGCGCGTGTTGGGCACATAGCTGACCCATTCGTTGTCATTGCGGATGAGCGCTTCCACGTCGGCCAAGGGCACATCCTGCTTGAGCTTGATGGTCAGGCTCTGGCTGTGGCAGCGCATGGCGCCCACGCGCACACAAAGGCTGTCGATGGGCGTGGGCTTACTGCCAAAGCCGGGGCCACGGCCCAGGATCTTGTTGGTCTCGGCGCCGCCCTTCCACTCTTCCAGGCTGGTGCCGTCGCCACGGTCAGCGTCTATCCACGGGATCAGGCTGCCACCCAGGGGTACGCCGAAATTCTTTGTCTCGTCGGCACTCAGGCCCCGCTGCGTGGCGGCCACCTGGCGGTCGATGTCGAGGATGGCGCTGGCCGGGTTGTCCAGCAGCGGCCTAACGGCTGAATTGAGCGTGCCGTATTGGGTCAGCAGCTCGCGCATGTGCTGCGCGCCGCCGCCGCTGGCCGCCTGGTAGGTGGTGGCTGCCATCCACTCCACCAGGTCAGCCTTGAAGAGTGCGCCCACGCCCATCAGCATGCAGCTAACCGTGCAGTTACCGCCGATGTAGTCGCGCACGCCCTTGGCCAGCGCGCTCTTGATGACGGGCATGTTGACCGGGTCAAGCACGATCACGGCGTCGTCCTGCATGCGCAGCGTCTTGGCCGCGTCAATCCAGTAGCCCTTCCAGCCTGCGGCACGCAGCGGCGCGTAGACAGCCTTGGTGTAGTCGCCGCCCTGGCAGGTGATGATCACATCGCAGCGCTTGAGCGCGGTGATGTCATTGCCATCTTGCAAGGTGGTTTCGTTCTTGCCCAGGTGCTTGATGGCTGCGGGCAGCGTGCTGCCGGCCTTGCTGGTGCTGAAGAACACCGGCTCGATGAGCGCGAAGTCGCTTTCGGCTTGCATGCGGTCCATCAAGACCGAGCCGACCATGCCGCGCCAGCCGACCAGGCCAACGCGGGGGTTTAATTGCAGTGCCATTTTTGTGTCGCCTTTGCCGTTGTCCAGGCCCCTGGTTGATCCCGGTTCGTGTCGCCGGGGTCCTGGGTGGGGGCGTTACGAACCGAGACGCTAGGTCTTGGTGGTAATGGACTTGGTGGTCGCAATAGTTTTGCCAGTCAGGCT
>JANNEX010000146.1:0-12606 GCA_031379155.1 Rubrivivax sp. | reverse complement strand
AAGACCAGCGCCGAAGCCCTGGCCGGCCTGCGCCCGGCTTTTGACAAAGCCGGCAGCGTGACGGCAGGCAATGCATCAGGCCTGAACGACGGCGCTGCGGGTGTGGTGGTCATGAGCGCGGCCAAGGCTGCGGCGCTGGGCCTCAAACCGCTGGCGCGCATTGCCAGTTATGCCAGCGCGGGCCTCGACCCAGCCATCATGGGCATGGGCCCTGTGCCAGCGGCCAAACGCGCGCTGGAGCGTGCGGGCTGGAAGGCCGCTGACCTGGACTTGCTGGAAATCAACGAAGCCTTTGCCGCGCAGGCCTGTGCGGTGCACCAAGAAATGGGCTGGGACACCAGCAAGGTCAACGTCAACGGCGGCGCCATTGCCATCGGCCACCCTATCGGCGCCAGCGGCTGCCGCATCCTGGTGACGCTGCTGCACGAGATGATCAAGCGTGACGCCAAGAAGGGAATTGCCAGCCTGTGTATTGGGGGTGGCATGGGTGTCGCTCTCACCGTCGAGCGGTAAGAATCCATCCCACAGCACTCGTTCGTTAACCAGGAGAGAAACATGGCCCAGAAAGTCGCATACGTCACCGGTGGCATGGGTGGCATTGGCACCGCCATCTGCCAGCGCCTGCACAAAGATGGCTTCAAGGTCATCGCCGGCTGCGGCCCCAGCCGCGACCACGTGAAGTGGCTGGCCGAACAAAAGGCGCTGGGCTACAGCTTCTACGCCAGCGTGGGTAACGTCGCTGACTGGCAAAGCACGGTGGATGCCTTTACCAAGGCAGTGGCCGAACACGGCGCCATCGACGTGCTGGTCAACAACGCCGGCATCACCAAGGACCGCATGTTCCTGAAGATGTCGCCCGAGGACTGGAAGAGCGTCATCGACACCAACCTGAACAGCATGTTCTACGTCACCAAGCAAGTGGTGCCGGGCATGGTGGAAAAGGGTTGGGGCCGCATCATCCAGATCAGCTCGGTGAACGGCGAAAAGGGCCAGGCGGGGCAGACCAACTACTCCGCCGCCAAGGCCGGCATGCACGGCTTCACGATGGCGCTGGCGCAGGAAATGGCGGCCAAAGGCGTGACCGTCAACACCGTCAGCCCGGGCTACATCGGCACCGACATGGTCCGCGCCATCAAGCCCGAAGTGCTGGAAAAAATCGTCGCCACGATTCCCGTCAAACGGCTGGGCACGCCCGATGAAATCGGCTCTATCTGCGCTTGGCTGGCGGGTGAAGACTCAGGTTTCACCACGGGTGCGGACTTTTCTTGCAACGGCGGCTTGCACATGGGCTAGCGCTGGTCGCCGCTTAGCCAACCAGCTTGGTACGGCGCCGCAGATCTGTTTGCTGGCGCTTGCGCCATGCTGGTAGTTACGGCCCCTAACTCAGGGGCTGTTTTCTTGGTGCTTACCCCAGAGGTTAGCCATTCGCTGCGATTCCCGCGATACTCAAAGCAGGCGACGCGGCGCATGCAGCGCGACGCGCCAGCAGCCGCCAATCCTGGGAGGGACCTCGATGCGCACCTTGTCAAGGCTCGTCTGGGCCACAAGTTTTGTTCTGGCCTTGGCCGCTTGTAGTGGCGGGGGTGGCAGCGCAGAAGAACCCGCAGCGCGCGCTGAACCCACGGTGTCCATCCGTGCCACCGCCCTGGCGGTCAGCACCGACAGCACGGTGTCCGTGCAAACGGTGCTCGGCGGCACAGTTTCACTCGACGGCAGCGGCAGCCGCCCGGGGAGTGGCACGCTGTCCACCTACGCCTGGACCGTGGTCACACGCCCGGCTTCCAGCACGGCGCAAATCAGCAATGCCAGCAGCGCAACGGCCAGCTTTGCGCCTGATGCGGCCGGCAGCTATGTGCTGAATTTGCGCGTCACCGACAGCAATGGCGGCACGGCCAACACCAGCGTTGCGGCCACCGTGGGCGGGGCGCCAGCGGTGCCCAACGTCGTGACAGCAGTCAGCTTCAACGGGCCCATCAACAGCCTGCCCACCCAGGGCACCCTGGTGGGTGCTGCGGTGACGCTGGACGCCACATCAAGCGCAGACCCTGCAGGTGGCGCCTTGACCTTGACATGGACGGTGCTGAGCAAGCCCACCGGCAGCACCGCAGCGCTGACCGTGAATGGCACACGCGCCAGCCTCACACCCGATCTGGTGGGCAGCTACCAAGTGCGTGTGCGTGCCACCACCTCAGCGGGCAATTACGCCGACGCCGTGCACACCTACAGCGTCACCGACGCCGCGCCGCGCGTGCTGGTGTCGGGCACGGTCACCGCGTCGGCCAGCAATGGCAGCGCGCTGGCGGCGGCGGTGGGCAATGTGGTCTCGCTGCAGGGTTATGACATTTCTGGCTTCACTTTCAATCTGAGTAACCCCGTCTGGACCTTTGTCACCAAGCCCTATGCCAGCAACCTGGGTCCGCTCACGGGCAGTTACCCCTTCCAGGTGAATTTTGTGCCCGACGTTGCCGGCGCGTATGTGGTGCAACTGTCGGCCAAAGAAGGCCTCACGGGCCGCACCAGCTTCTACACCGTGACGGTGAACGTGGCACAAGGTCCGCGTGTGGTGGTGGCGGCTTCTGCGTCGCCCGCAGCGGCGGTGAACGGGCCTTCCTTTGTGGCGGCCAGCGGCCAGCCTGTCACCTTGCGCGGTGGCGCCAGCACCGACCCGGCAGGCGGCACCCTGAGCTTTCAGTGGCGCGTGGTCTCGGCGCCCACGGGCAGCGCGGCTGCGTTGACCTCGGCTGGCAGCGTCAACACCGACATCACGCCCGACCGCGTGGGACGCTATGAACTCGAATTGGCCGTCACGGCCAGCGGCGGCCTGAGCGATACACAAACCTTCACGCTGCTGGTGGGCACGACCTTGCCCACGGCCCGCGTCGACAGCGGCACCGTCAGTGTCCTGACTGGGCGCAGCGCCAGCGTCTCGGCTGCAGGCAGCACAACACAAAGTGGCAACACCTTGAGCTACAGCTGGGCGCTCGATTCGCGCCCGGCAGGCTCTACGGCGACCATCAGCAACAGCACTGCAGCCGCGCTGGCGTTCACACCCGACGTGGCTGGTACCTACTACGCCACGGTGACGGTGAGCGACGGCCCGCTGACGGCCATCGCACCGGTCAGCATCGTGGCCCTGAGCCCCAGCGCCGGGGTCTTCCCGCTGAACTACGCGCCCGTGCTCTCGCGCTACAACAAACTCTTGGGCAAAGTGGTGATAGCCACCAGCAACCCCAACGCCTTGCATCTGGTGGACCCAGTGGCAGGCACGGACGAGACCATTGTTTTGCCAGCGGCCGCCAAGGCCTTGAGCATCACGCCCGACGGCCGCTATGCCGGCGTGCTGCACGAGAACACGGTGACTCTGGTTGACCTGGGCGCACGCACGGTGTTGCGGTCCTTCTTCAGCCAGGGGCCCAAGAGCGACATTGCGCTGAACAACGCCTTGGTGGTGTACCTGCTGGGCAACGTCACTGGCTCGTTTTCCAGCAACCTGGGCTACACCGTGCTGGACGGTGCCACCGGCAATGTGGCACAGACCGCATCCCTCAACTTGTACAGCGGCTATGTCGCGCGCATGGTGTATTCCGAGCTCACCAGCAAGCTCTTCGCTGCCGCAGAGAACTACAGCAGCAATGGCCTGTCGGCGACCGTGGTGGACCCGGTCAACTTCCAACTCGGTGCCACGTCAAACATCTCCTACAACTACAGCGCAACGGCGCCGCTGTGGTTGTCGGGCAGCCAGGACTACGTCTTCACTTCCGAAGGCGCCATCTACAAAACCAGCGACCTCAGCTTTGTCGGCAACCTGGGTGCGCGCTTCAACGCCTTCAGCCATTCGGCCAGCGCCGCAGAAGCCGTGGCGCTGGTGGCCAGCCCGAACAACGGCAACCTTCCTAGCTACCCCGCAGCCTACAAGCGCTACACCACGGCGCTGTTTTTCGCCACCGCCGATGTGCCGCTGCCCATGGTGGACGGCGGCCAGAGCTACGGCATCAACATCTTCCACCGCGCCGACGACAGGAAGATCGTGCTGGTGCAGACCGGTGACGACAAGGTTGTGGCGCTGGGCCTCAAGTACTACCTGTTGGTGCGTTAGACCCGAGCGTCTCGCACCGCGCAGGAGACAGCGCCACCATCACTGGCGCCAGCGCTTTTTGCACCGGCGCCAGCGCTTGCACCAGCAGCGGCCCCGGCGCTGCGCTGTCTGGCGCGCAGTCAGCGTAGTCAGTGCGCAAGGCCAACTCCAACTGCGCTGCGGCGGCTGACAAGGCTTGCGCGCCCAGCGTCGCAGCGATGCCGCTCAGGTCATGCGCCAGGTGGCGCGCACGCTCGAAGTCAAGCTCTGTGCAGGCCTGGTCGAAGCTGGTTTGCCAGCCTTCGAAGAACACGGCCGCATGGGCCACCCGGCGAGCGTACAAGGCGGCGTCGCCACCCATGGCGGCCAGCGCGGCCTGATGGTCGATGACAGCGCTGGCCGGCGGTGCCTGATCGGCAGCGCCTGGGTCAGACGCCAGCGGGTCGATCCTGGCCTGCTGCGCCAGCGCCGCCAGCAGCTGCTGACGCGACACGGGTTTGGCCAGGTGGTGGTCGCAGCCGGCTTCCAGGCTGGCTTGCACGTCGCTGGCAAAGGCGTTGGCCGTCAGCGCCACCACGGGCGTGCGCAGGCGCCCGCTTTGGGCTTCGATCTGGCGCAGTTCGCGCGTCACGCTCAAGCCGTCCAGGCCCGGCATCTGAATGTCAATGAAAGCCAGGTCGTAGCGGTTGGCGCGCAATAGCTCCAGCGCCACGATGCCGTTGACGGCCAAGTCCAGCGTCACCGCCTGGCCTTCGATCATGGCGCGAAAGATGTAGACGTTGACTTCGTTGTCTTCGGCCAGCAGCACATGCAGCGCTCGTTGCGTGTCGGGCCGCGCGACGCTGCCTGGCGCCACCGGGGCGTTTGGCAGTTCGACGCTGGGCAGCGGCAGGCGCAGCGTGAATTCGCTGCCCAGCCCCGGCGTGCTGCGCACCTGGACTGTGCCGCCCATCAGGCCGGCCACACTGCGTGTGATGGCCAAGCCCAAGCCAGTGCCGCCGTGCTGGCGCGTGACACTGTTGTCGGCCTGCGCAAAGGGCTCGAAGATGGTGGCGAGTTTGCTGGCTGCGATGCCTATGCCTGTGTCGGTGACCTCAAAACACAGCATGCCGGCTTGGGTGGCGTCAGGCCAGGCGCGCAGCCGCACCTCGCCTTGGGCCGAGAACTTGATGCCATTGCCCAGCAGGTTCATCAAGCCCTGTTCAAGGCGCTTGCGGTCACCCAGCACCGCCGTGGGCAAGTCAGCCGCCACGTCCAGTTGCAGCCGCAAGCCTTTTTGTTGCGCGCGTGGTTCCATCAAGGCCATCAAATGGTCCAGCACGGGGCGCAAAGCAAAGGGCGACGGGTCCAACTCAAAGCGGCCAGCTTCGATCTTGGACAAATCCAGCAAATCGTTGATCAGGCTGTGCAGGGCTTGCCCGGCTTCGCGGAAGACGTTGACGTGGCGCTGCTGCTGCGCTGTAAGCGCGCTGGCGGCCAGCAATTCGGCCACGCCCAACAAGGCGTTGAGCGGCGTGCGAATTTCGTGGCTGACGTTGGCCAAAAAGGCACTCTTGGCCAGCTCGGTTTCGGCGGCCACGGCCAACTCTTGGGCCAGTGCGCGCTGCTGCGCTTGTTGTTGCCACATGTGCAGCCACAGCGCCGCGAACAAGCCTGCGGCCGCTGCGGCCAAAGGTGCCGCCAACGGCAAGGCCATGCGCTGCGAGCCCAGGCAGACCCAAGTCAGGCCGGCGACCAGCAGCAGCGCCAACAGGGCGGCCGCCAGGTCAAGGCGGGGCCGGGCGCGCCCGCGCCACACGGTGGCCACGGCCGGCAGCAGGCCCAGCAGCAGCAGCGCCGCGCTGGCCCAGGCAGCGGCCGGTCGCACCCAACTGCCCTGGCGCAAGGCCGAGTAGGCCTGCGCCAGCACCAGGGTGCCCGAGACCTGGCCGTTGACCGTCATCACCGAATCGGCGAGCAGCGCGCTGCTGCCGATGAACACGGCGCGGCCGCGCACAGCGGCTTGCAGCGCGGCGCTGTCCTGCTGGCCCAGGGCGGCCAGGGCCAGCTCGGAAAAGGGCCTCACGGGGGGCGCGGCACTGGGGCGTGGAAAAGCCAGGTGCAGGCGCCCCTGCTCGTCCAAAGGGGGCGGCCCCACCAGCGCGGGCGTGGGTGTGGCGCGGTCCACGGCCCACGACAGCAAAGGCAAGCGGCGAGCGTCCGCCTCGTGCCACAGGGGCAAATGGCGCAACACACCGTCATCGTCCACCGGCGAGGTGATCACACCCAGACGCAGCGCCGTACTGTTGGCAGTGACGCTGGGCCAGACGCTGGTCGTGGGCAGGGCGATCCTGGGCCAGACATAGGCCGGCACAGTGGGCATGGCCGTCGCTGCGTTTTGCCAGGCCGCGACGTGAGGCAAGGGTGCGTCGTCGGTGGCGTGGGCCATGCCGGCCGCCGCCAGCACCACTGGCGCACCGGGCCGCGCCAGGGTGCGCGCCAGGGCTTCGTCGCCGCTTTGGCTGTCGGCCAGCAACAGGTCGATGGCGATGACGCTGGCGCCTATCTCACGCAGTTGTTCAATGGCCAGTGCGTACACGTCGCGCTTGAAGGGCCAACTGCCAAAGTGGGGCTTGAGCGCGGCCAGCGAGGCGTCGTCAATGTCCACAACGAGCACGTCGCTGGGCGCCACGCGTGGCGCCAGGTAGCGCAACTGGGCGTCGAGCAGCGCGCGAGAAACAGGGCCGTTGAGCGGCGAGCACTGCACCAGCAAGCCCACCGCCAGCGCGCCAGCCAGCACCCACCACGGGCGCCTTGGCGCCTGCGCGCCTACAGCAACAACAGCAGAGGAAGCAGCCACAGCCACCACAGGGTTCGGGGTACTTCAAGCACTTGCGTGGAGCCGTAAGCGCCAGCGCGGCCATCGGCGCCGATGCTGCGCAAGCGCACGTAGTAAACGCCGCTCTCAGGTTTGGCCAACAGCAGTTCGGTGCGCTGGGTTTTTTGATCCATCACCAGGTCTGTGAAGGCTGCGTCACGCGCCACTTGTACTTGGTAGCTCACGCCCATGCCCGGGGCGCTTGACCAGTTCAGCATGACACCTTCTTCAGCGGGTTTGGGCGCCTGCGCGCCGGGTGCGGGCGGCGGTGGCACGGGCGGCGTTGGCGGTGGCTCGAAGCGCTCGAAACTGAGTGCGTCGCCCCAGGGGCCGGCGTCCCCATTGGCAGCCACGGCGGCCAGCCGCCAGTGCCATGTGCCCAGGGGCAGCGCGACACGCAATTCGGTGTCGGTCAGGCCATCGCGTTCCAGCAGCACCGCGCTGAAGTCGGCTCTGCTGGCCACTTGCAGCTTGACGCTTGTGGCCTGCGGGTTGCGTGACCAGGCCAGTGTGATCTGCTCGTCACTCAGGCGTTCAAGCGAGCGCGGGCGCAGCAAAAACGGCGGCTCGGGTTGGGCCTTGAGGATGAAGGCCAGCCGCGCGTCGTGGCCCTCCAGACCGCTGGCGTCGACGGCGCGCACGCGCAGTGCATAAGAGCCGTCGGCGGGCTTGTCGGCCCAGGTCACGCGCGCTTGCTCAAACAGCCCGTCCAGCACCATGTGTTCGGCGGGTTTCAGGGCGTACAGCTGGGCACGGTAGCGCACCACAGCAGCGCCACTGGCGGCAGCGGCCAAGTCCCATTGCAGCGGCAAGCGCTGCACCAGGGCCGGCAGTGCCGACAAGTCCGGCGCCGGCAGCAGCGCTCGCGGCGCGCTCACGCCGCTGGCGCTGGCGCTGACGCCATAGCCCTCAGCCACGGTGTGGGGGCCCGCAGCGACCTTGCCTTGCAGCACCTCGGCCTGGGCCACGATGCCATCGCTGCGGGCGCGAAATTCGGTGCCGCGCACGCCCAGGTTGATGACGGGTGAGCGCAGCTCAAAACGCGGTGCGCCTGGCTGCGCCGGGTTGGGGGTGACCTGGCTGTCCACAGCGCCGCTGTCAAGCCGCAGCCGCGTCTGCACAGCGGTGCTGGCGCCCAGGCGCACCATGCGCTCAAGCCGCAGCCGGCTCTGGGGGCCCAACTGGCTGCGCGAGCCGTCGGCAAAACGCAGTGACAGCGAAGACTGCTCACCCGTGACCAACACATCGCCCGCCACCACCATCGCGGCGGCTTGCAGCAGCTGGCGCGTGCCGTCGGCGCGTTCCAGCCAGGCCAGACCGTGGCTGTGCAGCACTTCCGCACTCAGTGGTTCTTCGCGCAGCAGGGCCAGCGGAAAGCGCAACACCGAACCCGGCCGCAGCCGCCGGGGGTCGGCGACACGGTTGAGTTTTTGAACGTCTTGCCAGCGCGCGCCGGGCCGCAGCCAGCGTGCTTGCAGCGCCAGCAGGGTGTCGCCGCTCTCCACGCGGTAGGCCCACTCTGTCTGCTGAACTGGTGCGTTAGCCTTTTTGCGCGGTGCGCCAGGTGCGCCGCTTGCGCCGTACACGCCTGAGGTGCTGAGCAAGCAGCACGCCAAAGTCCACATCGGCAGCGTCTTGACTGGAAACTGCAGCATTGAAAGAAAGCCCCACCTTTGTCGGGCGCGATCCTTGGGGCCGCATGGCCCGGGTTGCGCCGCGAACAGGCCCGAATATGCCATTGAACGTGGTTGCCGCGCTGGCCTTCCCCCTAAGCTACCTACATGTGCTCGAAACGCTGGGGGCAGCTATTGCGCGAGCAGGGTTTCGTCTTCAGCCGTCAGCGGCCATCAAGACCTTCGCCGCGGCATGTAGGCTGCCGGCCGACGCATCTTGCAGCGCCACCACCGGTGCCTGCGCAAAGCTGGCAAAGTTGCGCTGCATCGACTTCACGTAGATCGGGTCGTAGTGCTGCTCCAGCAAGTCTTGCACCACAGTGTCGATCTGACCGGCATGTGCTTGGGCTTGCCACTGCGTGACCGTGTCATTGCCACGCAATTCGCGCAAGTTGTCCAGCCGCTGGCAAAAGCTGGCCACGTCGGTCACGAAGTGGGCGTAGTCGTGAAGCAGGAATTCAACGCGTGCGGCCACCGTCATCTCCAGTTGCACACAGGCGCTGGCGCGCATGTGCTGCAACAGCGGCTCGCTCAGGCGCAGGCGGCCAATGGTGCGGCTTTCGCCTTCGACGTAGACGACACGGGTCGGGTCCAGGCCGCGCAGGGCTTGCCACAACTGGGTCTCAAAGGCCTTCTGTGACGGCTGCTGTTCACCCGGCACCAGGCCGAGCACGCTGCCACGGTGATTGGCCAGCGCTTCCAGGTCCAGCACCTGTGCACCCTGCGTGGCCAGCGTTTGCAGCAAGCGGCTCTTGGCCGAACCGGTGCGGCCCAGCAGCACGCAAAATTTCAGCGCGGGCGGGTTTTGCAGATCGGCCAACACGGCGCGGCGGAACTCGCGGTAGCCACCGTCGAGCACGGCCACCGTGAAGCCGATCTGGTCCAGCACCAGGGCCAGTGAGCCGCTGCGCTGGCCGCCGCGCCAGCAGTAAATCAAAGGCCGCCAGCCACGCGGCATGTCCATCAGCCGCTCTTCGACATAACGGGCAATGTGCCTGGCAGCCAGCACCGCGCCACGTTTGCGCGCTTCAAAGGGCGAAGCCTGTTTGTAGTCGCTGCCGATGGCCGCGCGCTCGGCGTCGTTCAGCACCGGCCAGTTGACGGCGCCGGGCAGGTGGTCTTGGGCAAATTCGCTTTCGCTGCGCGCGTCTATCACCGCATCAAAGCTGGCCAACTGCGCAATGGCGTCGGCCGCCACGACACGCTTCAGCGCCATGGTGTGTTCATACGGCGGCCGCCACGGCGTCGAGCAATTCGCTTTCGATGCGCAATTGCGCCTTGGGCTTTTGCAGCTCGGGCCCGTCGACCAAGAAGGTGTCTTCCACACGTTCACCCAGGGTCGTGATCTTGGCCAGTTGCAGATTCACCTGGTAGCGGGCCATGACACGCGCTATGGCATACAGCAGGCCAGAACGGTCGCTGGCCGAGACCGTCAGCAGCCAGCGCTGGGCGCGCTCGTCTGGCGCCAATGACACCCGTGGCGTGACCGGGAAACTGCGTACGCGGCGCGAGACACGGCCGCTGCGCGGCTCAGGCAGAGGGCCGGTGGACGCCAGCGCCAGCGTGGCCTGCGTTTCCACGAGTGAGATCAAATCGCGGTAGCCGCCGGGGCTGTCGGGCGCGTTGCCCGGCGTGGCCACGACCTGGAAGGTGTCGAGCGCAAAACCGGCGCGTGTGGTGTGGATCTTGGCGTCTTGAATGCTGAAACCGGCACTGTCAAAGTAGCCGCAGATGCGCGCAAACAGGTCGGGCCTGTCGGGGCAGTAGACCAGCACCTGCAAGCCGTCACCCGCCGACGAAGGCCGTGCGCGCACGACAGGTGCTGTGGCTGCCACATGGCGCCACAGCGAACGTGCATGCCAGGCAATGTCAGCCGCGTCGTGGCGCGCGAAGTAGCTCACTTCCAGCGTTCGCCATAGCGGCTCTTCGGTGCCTGGCAGGGCGCTGTGCAAGGCCAGGTTTTGCCGCGCTTCTTGTTTGCGCGCTTCGACCTCGGCGCTGGCATCGGGCTGGGCGCCGCCCAGGGCGCGCAGGGTCAGGCGGTAGAGGTCTTCCAGCAGCTTGCCCTTCCAGGCATTCCAGACCTTGGGGCTGGTGCCGCGAATGTCAGCCACGGTCAGCAGGTAGAGCGCTTGCAGCGTGCGCGCCTTGGCCACCTGGCGCGCAAAGTCGCGCACCACGTCAGCATCCGAAAGGTCTTCTTTTTGTGCGATGCGGCTCATGGTCAGGTGGTGTTTGACCAGGTACTCAATGAGCTGCGTGTCCTCGCGCGCCACGCCGTGTTCGCGGCAAAAGCGCCGTGCTTCCAGCACGCCCAGCTCGGAATGGTCACCACCGCGGCCCTTGGCAATGTCGTGAAACAGCGCGGCGACGTAGAGCACCCAAGGCTTGTCCCACTGCGCCGCCAGTTGGCTGCAAAACGGATATTCGTGCGCGTGCTCGGGGATGAAGAAGCGGCGCATGTTGCGCACCACCATCAGGATGTGCTGGTCCACCGTGTAGACGTGGAAGAGGTCGTGCTGCATGCGCCCCACGATGCGCCTGAACACCCACAGGTAGCGGCCCAGCACGCTGGTCTGGTTCATCAGCCGCAGCGCGTGCGTCAGGCCACGTGGCTGGCGCAAGATGTCCATGAACAGCTCGCGGTTGATGGGGTCACGCCGAAAGCCGGCGTCCATGACCTGGCGCGCGTTGTACAGCGCGCGCAGGGTGCGGGCGCTCAAGCCCTGCAAGCCCGGCGTCTGCGCAAAGACCAAAAAGGTTTCAAGAATGGCGTGCGGGTTGTCGGTGTAGAGGCTGTCGTGCGCCACTTCCAGCATGCCCGCGCGGTCGAAAAAACGCGCGGTGATGGGCCGCATGCGCGCCGCTTCTGAGCCATTCACGCGCTCTTCAATGTTCAGCATCAAGATCTGGTTGAGCTGCGTCACCGCCTTGGCCGCCCAGTAGTAGCGGTGCATCAGCACTTCACTGCTGCGCTGGCCGCCATTGTCCAGATCGCCGGCCTTGTAGCCAAAACTTTCAGCGACGGCGGTTTGCAGGTCAAACACCAGGCGGTCTTCACGCCGGCCGGCCACGCAGTGCAGCCGCGCGCGGATGAGCTTGAGCGAGCCTTCGTGCTTCATCAACTGGCTGGCCTCAAAGGCCGTGATCAGGCCTTTGCTGGCCAGTTCAGCCCAGGTGCGGCCCAGGCCGGCAGCGCGCGCCAACCAGATCACCACCTGCAAGTCACGCAGGCCGCCAGGGCTTTCTTTGCAGTTGGGCTCCAGCGCGTAGGGCGTACCTTCGTATTTGACGTGGCGCTGCTGCATCTCCAGCGTCTTGGCGCGCAGGTAGGCACGCGCGTCCATGGCGCTGTCTTGGGCACCGCGGAACTGCGTGTACAGGCGCTTGCTGCCAATGACCAGGCGCGATTCGAGCAGCGCGGTTTGCACGGTGACGTCGCGGCCGGCTTCGGCCACGCAGTCAGCCACGGTGCGCACCGATGAGCCGATCTCAAGCCCCGTGTCCCAGCAGGCAGTGACAAAGGCCGAGATGGTTTCAGCCTCTTGGTCGCTGGGCGGTGCGGGCAGTAGCACCAGCACGTCCACGTCGGAATACGGGAAGAGGTCGCCGCGGCCGTAGCCGCCCACCGCCACCAGCGCGGCTTGCGCAGGCAGGCCGGCTTGCGTCCACAGCGCCATCAAGGTCGTGTCGACATGGCGTGCCAGCGCGCGCACCAGGCGTGAAGCTGCCGTGGCGGTAGGCCGCGATTCAACAAAGTGCGCCAGCAGGGCGACCTTGCCCTGGCGAAACTGCGCGCGCAAGGCAGCCACACTGCCCACGGCCTGGGGCACGGTGGACATGGGCGCTTTCAGGCCGTGGCGGGCACTGGCTGGCCGTAGCCTGCCGCAGCGAAGGCCGGCGCGCTTGGGCTGCCCGCACTCACCGTCAACACTTCATAGCCGGTCTCGGTGACCAGCACGGTGTGTTCCCACTGCGCCGACAAAGACCGGTCGCGCGTG
>JANNEX010000136.1:0-6978 GCA_031379155.1 Rubrivivax sp. | reverse complement strand
GGCTGGCCGTTGACCACCAGCAGCGCGCGCTCGCCCATGCGGCCGGCCAGAGAGACGCTCTGCGCCGACACCACGCCAGCCCACAGCGCCAACACCATGGCGGCAAGGTAGTTCATGCGCGGAAGTTGTTGAAGCTCAGCGGCATGTCGGCAAGGTCTTTGCGCAGCAGCGCCATGGCGGCTTGCAGGTCGTCGCGCTTGGCGCCTGTCACGCGCACAGCGTCGCCCTGGATAGCGCCTTGCACCTTGAGCTTGCTGGCCTTCAGAAAGGTCTGCACCTTCTTGGCCGTTTCTGCGTTGATGCCCGACTTCACCGGCACCGCCAGCTTCAACTTGTCGCCGCCCAGTTTTTGCGGCGTGGCGCTGAAGTCCAAAAAACGCACGTCCACGCTGCGTTTGGCCAGGCGCGTCAGCAGCACATCACGCACCTGCTGCAGCTGAAAGTCGCTGTCGCCAAAGAGCGTGAGTTCGCGGTCTTTGGCGCTGCGGTCGGCCAGTTCCACCTGCGAGCTTGAGCCTTTGAAGTCAAAACGCGTGTTGATTTCTTTGTTCGCCTGCTCAACCGCATTGCGCAGTTCAACCAGGTCGGGTTCGATCACGGTGTCAAAGCTGGGCATGGAAAGAAAAAAGAGGGCTCACGGCGTTCGGGCAGGTCTTCAGGATGCATGAAAATTCTCGCATGCCCAACGCCGCCGTGCCGCCCAAGATGTCGCCAATGACCCTGGAAGTTCAACAGCGCGCCAGCCTGCGTGAACACAACACTTTTGGCCTGCCCGCTGTGGCGCGCACGCTGATCCACATCCGCAGCGAAGCCGATGTGCGCCGTGTCGTTGACCATCCCGAATACGGCATGAGCCGGCCTTTCATCCTGGGCGGCGGCAGCAACGTGGTGCTCACGCGCGACATCGACGCCGTGGTTCTGAAGGTCGAGATCATGGGCCAGCGCCTGGTCGAAGAAACCGCCCAGGGCTGGCTGTTGGAAGTGGGCGCGGGTGAGTCCTGGCACGGCACTGTGGCCTGGGCCATGGCGCATGGCTGGCCGGGGCTGGAAAATCTAGCGCTCATTCCGGGCTCGACAGGTGCCGCGCCAGTGCAAAACATCGGCGCTTACGGCGTTGAATTGAAGGACCGTTTCCATTCGCTGGACGCGGTGGATTTGGTCACCGGCCGCAAGGTCACGCTGGGCCCCGCTGAGTGCCACTTTGGCTACCGCGACAGCGTTTTCAAACAGCATCTGGCGGGCAAGTCGGTCATCACCCAGGTGCGGCTGTGGCTGCCCAAACCCTGGCAGCCAGTGCTGGGTTATCTGGACATTGAACGCAAGATGACTGAAACCGGCAACCACGCGCCCAACGCACAAACGCTGTTTGAGTGGGTGTGCAGCATCCGCCGCGCCAAGCTGCCCGACCCAGCGGTGATAGGCAATGCCGGCAGCTTTTTCAAGAACCCCGTGGTCACGCCCGAGCAGTGCCGCGACATCATCGGCCGCGACCCGCAGGTAGTGCACTACCCTATGCCCGACGGCAGCATGAAGCTGGCGGCGGGCTGGTTGATTGACGCCTGCGGCTGGAAGGGCAAGGCTGTGGGCCAGGCGGCGGTGTACGAACGCCAGGCGCTGGTGCTGGTCAATCGCGGCGGCGCCAGCGGCGCCGAGGTGGTGACGCTGGCGCGCGCCATCCAGGAAAGTGTCTACGGGCGCTTTGGCATTCGGTTGGAGCCCGAGCCCATCATCCTGTAGTGCATCAGGTCGGGCGATTCAGCTTCAGCGCTTCAAACCTGCACCGTGGGCAGCAGGCCCGCCTCGCGCGCGGCCTTGCGCGTCACCGGCAACAGCTCTTCATAGCGCTGCACCAGGCGCGCAATTTCGTGCGCCGGCAAGTGGGCCGCGCCTTCTTGCAGCGCCTGCGCGGTATTGGCCAAAGCGGCCAGGCCCAGGTTGAGCGCGGCGCCCTTCACGGCATGCGCGTTGACGCGCAATTCCAGTGGCTGCGCGTCGCGCACGGCGGCGCGCAGGTGCTGCACAGTCTGCGGGCCTTGGTCGAGGAAGTTGCTGATCATCTCGCCCAGCTTGGCGCGCGACATGGCTTGCAAGGCGGCGTCGATGGCGGCTTCGTCCAGCAGTGGCGCGGTGTGCATGCTGGGCAGCGCTCGCGCGGGTGTGTCGCGCGGCAGGCCGCCCTGGGCTTGGCTGTTGCCGGGCGCAGGGCCTGCGCGCATGTCGTCGCCATTGCCAAACAATTGCCGCAGCAGCGTGGCCAGCTTTTGCGGGCTCACGGGCTTGGTCAGGAAGTCGTTCATGCCGGCCACCAGGCAGCGGTCACGCGTTTGTGCGAAGGCGTCGGCAGTCATGGCCACGATGGGCACCGTGGAGCGTGCCGCATCGGGCAAGGCGCGAATGGCGCGCGTGGCGGCCACGCCGTCCATCAACGGCATGTGCAGGTCCATCAGCACCAGATCAAACACCAGGCTCTTTGCTGCGACCACCGCCTCTTCGCCGTTGCTGGTGAAGTGCGCTTCGTGGCCCATGTTTTCCAGCAGCGCGGCAATGTATTGCCGATTCACCGGATGGTCTTCGGCCACCAGCACCCTCAGCGGCTTGGCGTGGCCCGGGCTGTACTGCGCTGGCGTGCCCAGGATGCTGGGCCGTTCATGCACCACGTGCAGCGGCATGCGCAGCGTGAAGCAACTGCCTTCGCCGGCCTTGCTGGTGACGGTGAGGTCGCCGTGCATCAGGCGCGCCAGGTTGCGCGAAATCTCCAGCCCCAGGCCGGTGCCGCCGTGGCGGCGTGAGCGTGAGGTGTCGCCCTGGGCAAAGCGGTTGAACAGCTTGGCCAGGGTGGCTTCTTCCATGCCCATGCCGGTGTCGATGACGGCAAATTCAAGTTCCTGCTGGGCCGTTTCAGTGTCGCGCACACGCACATCCAGCAGCACCGCACCGCGGTCAGAAAACTTGATGGCGTTGGACAGCAGGTTGAACAGGATTTGCTTGAGCCGCGTGGCGTCAGCCATCACGCGCTCGGGCACGGCGGGGTCGGCGTCGATGTGCAGGGCCAGCGACTTGGAGGCGGCCTGCGGGCGCATCAGGGCTTCGACGTCGCGCAGCAGGTTGCGCAGGTCAACGGCTGACGGCGACAAGGTCAGGCGGCCAGTTTCCAGCTGCGACATGTCCAGGATGTCATTCAGGATGGCCAACAGGTGGTCGGCCGATTCGGTGGCCGTGCGCAGGTAGTCGATCTGGCGCGGCGTCAGGCCCGTTTCACGCAGCAGCGAAAGCATGCCCATCAGGCCGTGAAAGGGCGTGCGAATCTCGTGGCTCATGTTGGCCAGGAAGGCGCTCTTGGCCTGGCTGGCGCTTTCGGCTTCGCGCCGGGCCTGACTCAGGTTGCTGGCCAGTTCTTCCAACACGCCGCGGCGCTGGCGCAACTGGCGCACCTGGCGCAGCGCGATGTAGGCAAACATCAGCGTCAGCACCGACATGAACACGGTCAGGCCCAGGCCCAACTGGTTTTGTTGGTGCACGGCCAGATTGCGCGCTTCCATCTGCTCAGCCACGCGGTGGGCAGCGGCCAACGACAGGCCATGCATGGGCGCACCCAGGGCTTCCAGCGCGGGCATGCGCTCAAGCAAGAAGTCAGGGCTGAGCTGGAATTCGGGCTTCGCGCCCAGCACCAGATCAGCGCGCGCCACAAAACGCTCAATGGCGTCCATGGTCTGCTGGTGTTCGCCTGAGTCGGCGATCAAGCGCTTGGGCCGCGCGGCCTGCAAGAGCTGGATGCGGCTGACCCAAATCTCATAACGCAGGCGCAGGTCGGCCACTTCGTTGGGCTCAAGGCGGTCGGCAGCGCGGCGCCAGGATTCGCGCAAGCGCAGGTACTCGATTTCGGCCTGGTAGATGGTGAGCACGGCGTAGTCGTCGCCCGACTTCATGGCCTGGCGCAACAGCGAAAATTGGCGCGCCTGCACCAGCGCCACGGCCAGCAAGGCCAGCAGCAGGCCAAAGCCCACCAAACCCAGCCAACCAAAGCCGGGTTTGAAAGGCAGCAGCCGCCTCAGAGCACTTCGATGGAGCGCAGTTGCCATGCCGAGCGGCCGTAGTAAACCGCACTGCGAAGTTCTGGGTGGGCGTCGAAGGGGTAAATCACCAGCAGGGGGCCCTTGTCGCGCACCGACATGGGTTTGTCGTCGAGCAGCCGGGCCAGCGTGACGTCGTGGCGCTGCACGTCGTCCATGGGCATGTCGACCTGGTAGTCATTGAGCGCCATGAGGCGCAGCGTCGTGCCCTGGGCACCGGCGGCGGCCAACACGTCACGCAGCAGCGGGCCGGTGAAGCGTCGCGCCTGGGTGTACCAAGGCGTGCGGGTCACCACCTGGTGCTGCGGTAGCGACTCGAGCATGGGCATGTCGAACTGCGCTCGGCGGCCGTCGTTGGTGTTGCGCACGCGGCCACCCACGGTCAGCAGCACGGCGGTGGTGGGCGCATCCAGCGCCAGCGCGGGCAAGGCCGGGGACAGCATCAGCGCGCCCAAGGCCTGCAAACAGCAGCGCCGCTGGGTCAATGCGCGCGGCAACCGGGGGGCGCGATGTCTGGGGGCGTGCATCGTTGGGGGCAGGTGTCAGGTCACCCCTCATTCTAGGGGGACGGGGCGCGGCTATCCGCCTTGCAGCATGTCGCCCAGCTCAAGCCCGGTCAGCGACTTGGCACAGCGCACCAGCCAGTACATCAAGCCCATCATCATGACCATGCAGGGCACGGCAATCAGCGGGTAGCTCAAGGCAGTCAAACGGCCCAGTTCCTGGTTGAATTCTGTCGTGCCTGCGGGGCTATTGACGACCCAGCGTGCCAAGACATAGTTGGCCACGGCGGAAAAGAAAAAGGTGCCCGCCAGCAGCATGGTGGCGCTGCGCAGGCGCTGTTCGAACTGGGCTTCGTTTCCCTTGGCCTGCAAGGCGTGGTTGATCTTGTTGACATCCACCACAGCGTCGTTGAAGACCATGATGCGGATCAGCGGCGAAGCCGTCCAGGCCGAGCCCAGGATGACCAGCCCAATCAAGCAAGGCACAGCGGCTTCCTTCACGGCCAGCCATTGCGGGTCCAGCGACAGCAAACCAATCGCCCCGGTGAGCAAGGTGCTGACGACGCCCAGAGCGGCCAGCCAGCTGAGCTTTTTGCGCTGAGACCAGTCCCACAGGCCCCAGCCCAGCGGCAGCGCCAGCGCCAGCAGCAATGCGCCCGTGGTGCCCAGACGGCTGGCGTCACTCAGGTAGTTGAGGATCAGCGCCGGCACGATGATGGTGACGGCGATTTCGAGCAGCGGGTTGGGTTTGGATGCGGCGGTCATGGGCTGCGTGGCAATCGAAGGCGTGCAAGCAGCGAACTGTGCCACGCCGGCATCGGGCTCAGCCTCTCACTGCGTCTGGTGGTTGCGCAGCCAGTCAAGTTTTCCCGAATAGCGCTCTTGCTCGCTGCGGCTGCTGCTGTTTTCGTCAGCCAACTTCAGATGGCGTTCGGCGCGACGGGTTTGGCCCAGCCGCCAATACGCTTGAGCGGCCCAGTAGTGCACTTCTGGCTGATACGGCTGCAAGCGCAATTCGCGTTCAAAGTGGTCGCGTGCGCTCGCAAATTCGCCCGCGTCCATGGCCACGCGGCCAGCGTTGAAGTGCTGGAAAGGCGGCACCGGTTGCAGACGTTCCAGCCGCGCGGACAGCGGCGCTGCGTCGTCTTGGCGCCCCTGTCCATTGAGCAGCCGCACCAGGTTGCTCAGGGCGCTGACGTTGTTGGGCTCACCGTCCAACGCGCGCCGAAATGCCTGCTCGGCCGCCGCCGCCTGCCCCGCCCAGTTGTAGATCACGCCCAGCGTGTTGGCGGCATTGAAATAGCTGGGTTCGTGCAGCAAGGCTTCGCGAACGTACCAGTAAGCCTGCGCGCTGTGGCCCTGGGCCAGCAATTCTGCAGCGCGGTTGTTCAGGTACATGGCCACGATGGTGGACTGTTGCAGGGGCCGCGTTTGTTGCCAGCGCATGTCTTGCCCGGGCACAAAGTCGATAGTCAAGCTGTCGGGCTCGCTGCGGTCAGATACCGAGCGCGTGCGTGGCGGCCCCAGCACCAGGTTGACGTGTCCGCTGGCCAGATAGAGGCCACCACTGCGGCTGTACAAATCCTCGGTCAGTACCGCCTGGAAGCTGACCGGCAGGCCCAGCTCCTGGGCAAAACTCGCGGTCATGATGACCAGCGACAGGCAGTTGCCTGCACGGGCCTCAAAGGCCTCAGCCGCCGTGCGGGTATGCCCCGAGTCGTACATCAGCCGCAACTGGCCGCGGTCGTACAGGGCCTCGATCAAGGCACGCCGCGGGTCCTGGTGGCGGCCCAGCATGGGCAGCTCCTTTTGGGCGTAGGCCCGCATGGCGTCACTCATGGCAAAAAGTCCGGCGACATCGGGCGCTGGGTTGGCTGCTGGGAACAGCGCGTCTTGCAGCAGGGACTGTGCGGCGATGGGGGCTGACGGCGGCGGCGTGGCGCATCCTGGCAAGGCCAAGATCAGCGCCGCACACACAAGCACGCCCACGGTGCGCGACCAGCCCTGTGACTTGACACTTTGCATGCCCCGTCTCCCGCAGCGCCAGCCCTCGGCGCCTTGCCCACATCCTACGCCGCAGCGGGCGTCTTTGCGATCTGTGGGCCTGGTTGCGGGCCTGGTTGTGGGCCTGGTGGTGCGCCTAGTTGCAAGCCAGCCGGGAGCGCAAACGCAGGGCCATCGCACGCAGGGTCGGGCTGGCTGAGGCCGCCGCTTCATTCAGCGCGCGGCAGGCGTACTCAGGGTCGCGCTGCAAGCGCTCAACGTGGATGTAAATGCCTTCGCCCGCCAGAAGCCATTTCAGCTCAATGATTTCCACCAAAGGCAGCGCGCTGAAAGCGCTGTCGTCACGGGTGGGGAAGGCTTGCGGTGTGAGCACAGTGCTAGGTTAACGGCACTGCCTCTCA
>JANNEX010000044.1:0-8575 GCA_031379155.1 Rubrivivax sp. | reverse complement strand
GGCCGCCACCCGCAGCCCATGCCCGAGCGCGAAAGCCCCTGGGCGGTGTACGACGTGTTCACGGTGGCAGGTGGTGAGCAGATCTTTCTGGCGGCAGTCAGCGACGCGCAGTGGCAAGTCTTTTGCACTGCGCTGGGCTTTGATGACTTGAAGGCCGACAGCAGCCTGGCCACCAACAACGACAGAGTGCGTGCGCGCCCGACACTGATGCCCACGCTGCACGAACGCCTGGCTTTGCGTAAAGCCAACGAGCTGGCGCGTATCTTCGAAGACGCCGGCCTGCCCTTCGCGCCCATCTGTCGCCCCGAAGACCTGTACGCCGACCCGCACCTGATGGCCACCGGCGGCCTGGCCGACGTGGTGGTGGCTGACGGCGACAAGGCCGGGCAGGTGGTGAAAACCACGCTGTTCCCCATCACGATGCAAGGCCAGCGCCTGGGCGTGCGCCTGAATCCGCCGAAAATGGGCGAGCACACACAAAGCCTGCTGCTGGGCCTGGGCTACAGCGAGAGCGTCATTGAACAACTCAGGGCCCAGGCCGTGGTGGCTTGAGGCTCGGCAACGAAAGACAAAGCATGAACGATCTGAAGCTTCAACGCCGCAAGACCCTGAGCATGGCGCTCGCTGGCCTAACGGCCATGTGGTGCGCCACAGCAGCACACGCGCAGGGTGTCGGCGACAAGACCATCCGCTTCGTGCTGCCCAACGCCACGGGCTCTGGCGTGGACGCCATCACACGCGCCGCGCAGCCCGCACTGGCCAAAGCCCTGGGCCATGCCGTCGTGGTCGACAACCAACCCGGCGCGGGCGGCGTGCTGGGCTTGCAGACGCTGGCCCGTGCTGCGCCCGACGGCTTCACGCTGAGCGTGGTGTCCAACAACGTCGTCATCTTCCCCAGCGTCATCAAGCAGTTGCCTTTTGACATGCCGGGCGACTTCACGCCCATCGCCATTGTGGGCAGCACGCCCATCGTCATCGTGGCCAACGCCAAACTGCCCGCCAACAACAGCCGCGAATTCATCGCGCTGCTCAAGAGCAAACCGGGCCAGTTGAACTTTGGCTCGGGTGGCAACGGCACCATCCTGCACCTGGCCGGCGAGATGTATTTGGACGAAGCCGGCGCTACCGCCAAACACATCCCCTACAAGGGCGTGGGCCCCATGGTGACTGACCTGATTGGCGGCCAGGTGGAGTTTGCCGCCGTGGCCTTGCCCAGCGTGCAGCAGCACATCAAGAGCGGCGCGCTCAAGGCCATAGGCATGGGCACGGCGCAGCGCGTGGCCGCCGCGCCCGACATTCCCACCTTCGTCGAGCAAGGCTTGCCAGGCTACGTGATGGAGGCCTGGTTCGCGGTGCTCGGCCCCAAGGGCATGTCTGCGGCCGACATCAAGCGTGTGCATGAAGCTGTGGTCGCCGCGTTCAACGACCCGGCCGTCAAAGAGACCATGGCCAAGCAGGGCAACAGCATCAATATCAGCACGCCCGAGCAAGCCAGCGCGGCCTTCAAACGTGAACTGGCGAAGTACGCGCAGTTGGTGAAGAAGGCGGGGTTGGAGGCTAACTGAGGCGGCGCTGGGTCAGCGCTTTGCTCGAACTCGCCATCCATCGCCTAAGGTAGGGCCCTCAACCGTCACACCGGAGACCGTCAAATGCTTCGCCTGGTCGTTTTGACTTTGTTGCTCTGCGCCGCAGTGCTGGTGGCTGCTGCCCCGCCCAAACAATCGTCGCGCGAGCGTTTGGCTTCCGAGGGCTATCAGCTCGTGCCGGGCCCCGCCTTCAGCATTCAGATCAAGCTGATGCAAACCATCCCGCGCGGCGGCGGGCAGCCCGACCTGGTCATCTACGACTACGTGGTCACCGACAACGCCAGCGGCAAGGTCCATGGTGGCAGGGGCAAAAACCGGCTGGAGGCCAGCGTTGCCGACATGCACCTGCCCGTGCGCTGGCAGTTCAGGGATCTGGATGGCGACGGGAATCTCGATTTCCGCTACTACAAGGGCGACGGGCGCAAAAGCGACTATTGGTGGGCCGAAGTGTGGCAGGCCAAGAACCAGCGGTTTCTGTTTGGAAAAGAATACGCTGGCAAGAAGTGAGCGGGGCGTGAGGTTGTGCTTCACCGGGAGGCGGTGCAAAGCGAAAGCCCCGACGCCCTAACTGACAGTCGGATCAGTCCACTGGGATGAACAACTCGACCCCTTCAGGCGTACGGAACCAGTTTCCTCCGGCGGCGCGCCTGAGCGCAGCCGCAGATAGCGGGCGATGTGCGGCCGCCAGTGCACGGCGCCTGGCGACCAAGATTTGGGCGTCCACCCAGCCCGCGCCCATGCCATGCGGCAAAGGCACGAGCCTTTGCTCAAGCGCCGCCCCATGCTGCCTCCAACAGCGCTCCCAGCTATTGCCGGCTGCTGTCTGTGCGGCCTTGACGGCGGAAGCATTCCCCCTGTAGCTGTGCATCCACAGATCCTGCACGCGGTCATGTGCCAGGCGGCAGCCTTCAGAAACGTCGGCGCTGAAATAGCCGCCACGGCGCGCACTTGCCGTGAGCCGTCCATGCGGATTGATGTGCGGCAAATTGAAGATCCAGGATGCAAGTATTCCGCTGGCATCGGTGATGAAAAAGAGTTTCTTGTTGTTTTCGTTGACGTCACTCGGGATGCGCAAGGTGCCGACAAGTACTGCGGCGGCGAGCCCGGCCGGCCCGGCCGCTTCGCCGATGGCGCTGGCCACGATTCCCGCCGACGCCAGCCCTCCCGTGACGCCTACCGCTTCAAGTGTGATCCCGGCGTCGACGAGAAATGCAAACGCCGATGCCGCGTCGCCCGCCACGCCAATCAGCGTCAGCGCAACATCGACGTAATTGCGTGCACGAAGCTGGTCGATGAGCGCGGGGATGGACAGCGCCGTCGTCGTGCCGGGAATGCTGAGCGATCTGCCTTCGAGTTCGATGCCGTCGAAAGCGGCGTTGCGCAGACCAATGAAGGTTTGCAGAATGTCGCCGGCATGGCTTTCGTCGCCTGGGGTCGAGAGCGGAATTTGCCTCAGCAAATGTTCAACATCAGTTCGCGTGGTCATGATTGACTTTCGCAGTCGACGGGGTGAATGGGTCATTCGAACACAGTTTGTCCCGGCGAAGAAGCGGCGATTGAGGGGGGCGGCCAGTCGAGCTTCAGTTGAGCTTTTGCTGCGCTTTAGCTGAGCTTTAGCTGAGCTTTAGCATACGGGCATGACGCCTGAGACCCGCATCCCCGGCCGCCGCCTGCTGCACTCCCCCGGCCCCACGCCCTTGCCCGACGAAGTGCTGCACGCCTTGATGCGCCAGCCCATGGACATGGGCGACCCGCGCAATGACGCCACCATCGCGGCTTGCGAACAGGGCTTGCGCCAGTTGCTGCAAACGGCCAGCGCCGACGTTTTTTTCTACGCCTGCAACGGCCACGGCGCCTGGGAAGCGGCGATAGAAAACCTGCTGCCCGTGGGCGGCACAGCGCTCATCCCTGGCACCGGCCACTTCAGCGAAAGCTGGGCCGTGCAGACCGAAGCGCTGGGCCGCAAGGTGGTGCGCACGCCCTGGGTCGAAGGCTTGCCCATCAACTCAGCGGTGGTCACCGAAGCGTTGAAGCGCGACACGGCGCACCAGATTGCGGCCGTGTTTGTGGTCCACACCGACACCAGCAGCGGCATCACCAGCGACGTCGACGCGCTGCGCGCCGCGCTGGACGCTGCCGACCACCCGGCGCTGTTTGTGGTGGACGTGGTGGCCTCGCTGGGGGCCGTGCCTTTTGCCTTTGATGCGCAGCGTGTGGACGTGGCCGTGGGCGCTTCACAAAAGGGGCTGATGTGCCCGCCCGGCATCGGCTTTTTGGCCTGCAACGCGGCGGCCTTTGCGGCCGCGCAGCGCAACCCCGCGCCGCGTTTTTACTGGGACGTGGTGCACCGCAAGAGCGATCTCAGCTACCGCAAGTTTTGCGGCACGCCGCCGCAGAACTTGATGGCCGCTTTGCAAGCGGCGCTGGGTCTCATCCAACTTGAAGGTCTGCCTCAAGTGTGGGCGCGCCACCGCTTGTTGGCCAGCCTGGTGCACGCGGCGGTGGAGGGCTGGCGCGCAGGCGGTGCGCTGGACTTTTTCGGCCGTGATGCGGCCAGCCGCAGCAATGCCGTCACCACCATCACCGTGCCTGCGGGGACTGATGTGGACGGCCTGCGTGCGCTGGCGCGCGAGCACTACCAGGTGGCCTTTGCCGGCGCCCTGGGCCCGCTGCAGGGGCGCGGCTTTCGCATCGGCCATCTGGGCGACCAGAACCCGGCCTCCATTCTTGGCGCGCTGGCGGCGGTGGAGGCGGCGCTGGAGGCTCAGGGCATCCCCCTGGGCGCCGGTGGCACGCGGCGTGCTCTGATGCGGCTGGCCGGCCGCTGACCCAGCTTGCCGCGCCAACATTCGGCTCCATTCACCCTGAGAGAGACCTGGCGATGCAGAGAAGCACGCTCATTGCCGCGCTGCAGTGCGTGGCCTTGGCGCTCGCGCCGGCCATGCGGTCGGCACTGCTGCGGTGCGACGATATCGCCTGGATGCGGCGCTGACGATGTGGCGGCGCTTGCTCACCCTGGGTGCGTCGTTTGACGGCGCGGCGCTGCGCGCCTTCGACGCCAACGCCAGTGCCGCCGAGCCCTGGCCGGCCTTGCGCCGCTGGTGCCTGGCGGGGCTTTCAGGCACGGGCCTGGCGGTGGGTTTTCATGCCAGCGTTGACCTCGACTTGGCTACGCAACGCGTTGCGTCCGTGGCGCTGGAACTGGACGGCACGCGGCTCTTGCAAGCCTGCCCCGACGCTGTGGCGCGGCTGCGGCTGAAGCTGGTAGTCAAGCTGCGCGACGCCATGGTCTGGCATGCGCGTGGGCCGCTGGATGTTTGGGACTGCGGCTGGGTCAGCGCCGACGCGGGCGCGCGCCAGGCCCTGCGTCAATTCAAACCGCGACGCCCGACCTTTGTGGTGCTGTCGCTGGTGGCACCTGCGCACATCTCGGTCACGCTTGGCGACCTGAAGGCCCGCAGCCCAAGCTTTGCGCACCCGCTGCGTGTATTGGTGCTGGGCCGTGCCGACGCCAGTGCGCCGGGTGGCGCCGTTCACATCCCGGCATAGTTGGGGCCACCGCCACCTTCAGGCGTGACCCACACGATGTTCTGCGTCGGGTCTTTGATGTCGCAGGTTTTGCAGTGCACGCAGTTCTGCGCGTTGATCACCAGGCGGTCGACTCCGTCGGTGTTGACAAACTCATAGACGCCGGCCGGGCAGTAGCGGCTTTCTGGCCCGGCATAACGCTCAAGGTTGACTGACACGGGCACCGACGCATCTATCAGCGTCAGGTGCGCAGGCTGGTTCTCTTCGTGATTGGTGTTGCTGATGAAGACGCTGCTCAGGCGATCAAAGGTCAGCTTGCCGTCGGGCTTGGCGTAACGTATGGATTCCACCTGGGCGGCGGCGTGCAGCCGGGTGTGGTCTGCGGCCTTGCGGTGGATGGTCCAGGGCGGGCTTTTCAGGCCCAGCTTGGGCAGCAACCATTGCTCGATGCCGGTCATCAGCGTGCCGATGCTGAAGCCCTGCTTGAACCACTGTTTGAAGTTGCGGCTTTGCTTGAGTTCATCAAACAGCCAACTCTGCTCAAAGGCCTCTGGGTAGCTGCTCAACTCATCGTGTGAACGCCCGGCTTTGATGGCGGCGGCTGCGGCTTCAGCGGCCAGCATGCCGGTCTTGATGGCGGCGTGGCTGCCTTTGATGCGCGCGGCGTTCAGCGTGCCGGCGTCGCAGCCCACCAGCGCGCCGCCCGGGAACACGAGTTTGGGCAGACTGAGCAACCCGCCGGCCGTGATGGCGCGTGCGCCGTAGCCTATGCGCTTGCCACCTTCAATGTGGGCGCGGATGGCGGGGTGGGTCTTCCAGCGCTGCATCTCCTCAAACGGGCTGATCCAGGGGTTCTGATAGTCCAGCCCGGTGATAAAACCCAGCGTTACCTGGTTGCCTTGCAGGTGGTACAGAAAGCCGCCGCCATAAGTCTGTTCGTCCATGGGCCAGCCGGCGCTGTGCACCACCAGGCCGGGCTGGGACTTGGCAGGGTCCACTTCCCAGAGTTCCTTGATGCCCAAGGCATAACTCTGAGGATCCTTGCCCTCGTCAAGGCCGTAGTGGGCAATCAACTGCTTGCCCAGGTGGCCCCGTGCGCCTTCAGCAAACACGGTGTATTTGCCCAGCAGTTCCATGCCCAACTGGAAACCGGCGTGGGGCTGGCCGTCTTTGCCTATGCCCTGGTTGCCGGTGGCCACCCCGCGCACCTGGTTGTCGGCGGTATACAGCACTTCAGCCGCCGTGAAGCCGGGGAAAATTTCCACACCCAGCGCCTCGGCTTGTTCGCCCAGCCACTTGCTCACCGCACCCAGGCTGATGACGTAATTTCCGTGGTTGTGCAGGCACTGGGGAACGAGCCACTGCGGTGTGGTGAACGAGTCCTTCTCGTTCAGAAACAAGACCTGGTCTTGCGTCACCGCTTGCAGCAGCGGCGCACCGCGCTCTTTCCAGTCGGGCAGCAGTTCATTGATGCCGCGTGGGTCCATCACCGCGCCTGACAGGATATGTGCGCCGGGTTCGGATCCCTTTTCCAGCACGACCACGCTCAGCGCAGCGTTGAGCTGCTTCAGGCGGATGGCTGTGGCCAGGCCGCCGGGGCCGCCGCCCACCACCACCACGTCATATTCCATGGCCTCGCGCGGGCCGTGGGCGGCGAGGATTTCTGCTGGGGTCATCAAGGGTCTCCGCGTGCGAAGTCAGTGCTTAAAAGGCGGCGCGATTCTAAGAGCCACCGCTGGGAGCGATTGCAAGGTCAACGCCTGAGCAGTGACGGCGTGGCCAACCCCAGCAGCGTCAAACCCAGCGAGCCCAGCACATGTGTGCCTATGGTGGCTGCGGCCCAGCCCACGCGGCCTTGCTGCATGGCGGACACCACCTCGGCAGAAAAGGTGGAAAAAGTCGTCAGGCCGCCTAGGAAACCGGTGATGACAAACAGGCGCCATTCGGGCGCCGGCGGCGGCGCCTGGGCAAACAGCGCCAGCGCCAGACCTATGAGGTAGCCGCCCACCAGATTGGCCAGCAGCGTGCCTGGGGGCAGGGCGGGCCAGAGCTGGTTGAAGCCTTCGCTCAAAGCCCAGCGCAACACGGCACCCAAGGCGGCGCCCAGGCTGATGGCAATGACGGCGCTCCACATGCGCTTGATTATCGCCACCGGCTGGGTGCCGGGTCAGGCTTGGATCAAGCTTCGATCAAGCCACCGTCAGCCCCAGCGGTTCGCTCTGCGCAAACACCGGCCGCTCCTCGTCACCTGCGGCAGTCACCGCGCGTGAACGGCCCTGGCGCTTGGCCTCGTACATGGCCTGGTCGGCGCGGCGCAGCGCGCTGGCCACACCTTCACCAAAGCCGACCTGCACGACGCCAAAACTCAGCGACAGCGTGGGCAACTGCTGCGCCGGCGCACGCCGCTGCACTTCGGCCACGATGCGTGCGGCCACGCTGATGGCGTCGCGCGGTGTCGTGTCGCGCAGCAGCAGCACAAACTCATCACCGCCGTGGCGGCCGGGCACGTCTTGGGCGCGCAGGTGTTCGAGCATGGCGCTGCTCACCAGGCACAAGGCGCGGTCGCCGGCGGCATGGCCAAAGAGGTCGTTGATCTGCTTGAAGTGGTCGACATCAAAGATCAACAGCACGGCGGTGCCGGGTTCGTCTTGCTGCAAGGCCTGGTGCGCCAGCTCCATGAAGTGGCGCCGGTTGGGCACTTGCGTCAGCGTGTCCAGGTTGGCCAGCACACGCAGGCGGCGGCGCGAGTCACGCAGTTGGCGTTCGGTGCGTTCGCACACCAAGGTGATGGCGACAAAGGCCAGCACCACCGCGCCCAATGCCGCAGCCACAGCTCGGGCCGGCAAGGCGGCCATGCCCTGGGGCCCCAGCGCGCTGACCAGGCCAGGCGCAAAGGCCGTCAATCCAATGGCTGCGCCCAGAATCTGTACGGGTGCAAATTCGCGCTCGGCCGGGCCCATGAAAAGCACGACAGCGCAGTACAGGTGCACCACCAGGTGGGCCGCAAACAGCAGCCACGCACCTTCAGCGCCAGCCGCTGCGCCCACGCCGCCCAGCATCAGCGCGCCCAGCAGCACCGCGCCGTCCACGCGCTCACTGCCCGGCAAGGCCTGGCGCGGGTGAAAGCGGCGCAGGCCAATCAGCGCCACTGAGGGCCAGGGCATCAAGAGCAAGCTGGACAAGCCTGCGCCCAGCGGCCCGGGCAACAGCGCGCCCACGGCCGCGCCGGTGCAGGTCAGCCAAAGCGCGGCCACCCACCAGCGCCAGCCTTCGTAGCGGCGTTGTCGCAACCCAAAGCCGGTCAGCGACAAGGCCGCCACCAAGAGCATGCAGGTGGTCAGCAACAGGGTCTGGTTAAAGGGTGAAAAGGCAGGGGACAAGGTGGGTGAGAGGCCGGGTGACATGGCAGGTCATTGTGTTGGCTGCCCAGCACCTGGCCGGCGCGCCCAGGGCCAGCATTG
>JANNEX010000779.1:0-4314 GCA_031379155.1 Rubrivivax sp. | reverse complement strand
CAGGCCCTTGAGCACGAAGCTGCTGACGACGGCCCAGTTGAGGAAAGTGAAGTCGAGATTCATCTCACTTTGCCCCAATCATGCCGGGCACACGCACCCGGTTTTCGATCACCAGCGCAATGCGGTTGATCGTGAAAGCGGAAATGAAGTACAGCGCCGTGACGGCCATGTACATCTCGATGTTGCGTGAAGTTTCTTCACCGGCCTGCATGGCAAACATGGTCAGCTCGGCAATGCTCACCGCAAAGGCCACTGACGAGTTCTTGATGATGTTCATGCTCTCGCTGGTGAGCGGCGGTATGACGATGCGAAAGGCCATCGGCAGCAGCACATAGCGGTAGGTCTGCGGCAGCGTCAACCCCATGGCCAGACCGGCGTAGCGCTGGCCTTTGGGCAGCGCTTCAATGCCCGCCTTGACCTGTTCAGAGATGCGCGCGCTGGTGAAAAAACCCAGCGCAAAGACCACCAGAATGAAACTGGGAAAAGCCTGCAGCGGCTTGAAGATGGAAGGCAGCACGTGGTACCAAAGAAAGATCTGTACCAGCAATGGGATGTTGCGGAAGATCTCGGTCCAGGCGTTGCCGATGAAGACCAGGCGTTTGTCGGGTGCGGTGCGCAAAATGCCCATCAACGAACCCACGCTCAGCGCGACGATGAGCGCAAACACCGCCACGCTCAGCGTCCAGCCCCAGGCTGAGAGCAGCCAGCTCAGGTAGGTGACATCACCGCCCTTGCCGAAGCAAGTGGCCATCACCTCGCCCGAGGTGGTTTCCTTGCAGAAGACTTGCCAATCCCATGCGGCCACGTGGCCCTCCTGTCTGCCGGGGTGCATTAAAAAAGAGCCGGGGCGCTAGCCCCGGCTCTTGTGGCCGCTTACTTCTTCAAGTAGTCCTCAAGCGGCTTGTCGTTGGGGTTGGCCCAGGCTGCTTTGGTGGCTTCGCTGGCCGGCAGGCCGACACGGGTGTTGCTGGGCGGAATGGGCTGCACAAACCACTTGTCGTAGGCCTTGGCCATGTCGCCCGACTTGATCATGGCCACGATGCTTTCGTCCACCGCCTTCTTGAAGGCCGGGTCGTCCTTGCGGATCATGATCGCTATGGGTTCCACCGACAGCACTTCGACCACGATCTTGTAGTCGGCCGGCGCTTTGCTCTTGGCGATGTTGCCGGCCAGGATTTGGCCATCCATCACAAAGGCATCGGCGCGGCCGGTTTCCAGCAGCAAGAAGCTGTCGGCGTGGTCTTTGCCGAAGACCTCTTTGAAGTCAACACCAGAGGCACGCTCATGTTTGCGCAGGTGCTGCACCGACGTGGTGCCGGTGGTGGTGGCCACGTTGCGGCCATTGAGCTGGCTGATGTTGGTGATGCCCGAATTGGCCTTCACCGCAATGCGCACTTCTTCGACAAAGGTGGTGACCGCAAAGGCCACGTCTTTTTGCCGTGTGGCGTTGTTGGTGGTGCTGCCGCATTCGATGTCCACGGTACCGTTTTGAAGCAGCGGAATGCGGTTGGCCGAGGTCACGGGCTGGTACTTGATGTCCAGCTTGGCCAAGCCCAGCTTCTTTTGCACGTCGGCCAGCACACGCGTGCAAACGTCGACGTGAAAGCCCGCGTACTTGCCGTCACCCAGGGTGAAAGACAGTGCGCCCGAAGACTCACGCACACCCATGGTGGCGGCCTTGTTTTCTTTGATCTTGTCCAGCGTGTCGGCTTGTGCGCCGGCGCTGGCCAGCAACGCAAACAGGGCCAATGCGGCCAGGGTGAATACAGACTTCTTCATCACAGTTCCTTAAAAAAACATGGCCAAGCCAAGCCAATCATTCTAGGTAGGCCGGCAAGGCTGGCTAGGGGGAGAAAGCCCGCGCTTTGCCGCGTGGGCTGCGCAAAGCGCATGCCACCGTGGGCGGTGGGCATGGGCGCGAAATGTAATGTGCTGCCCCTGTGATTGGCCAATGCCTTTTGCCCACAGGGCCATGCGCGGCCTGCATGCCGGCCTAGGGTTCCCCCTGAGCGCCCAGGTAGTCCCATAGCGCTTGCACAGGGGCTTTGACGTGGCGCGCCACCTCGGGCCTTTCGCGGTAGATGCGCACTTCCATGGTCAGCTCCAGCGCGCTGCTGCCCGACGCCGACACCAAGCGGCGGCCCTTGAGTTCTTTGCGCACACTGCTGTGCGGCAAGAAGGCCAGGCCGTGGCCTTCCAGCGCCATGGCCTTCAGGCCTTCAGCCATGTCGGTCTCGTAAATGGCTTCCAGGTGCAGCGGCTCACCGGCCTGCTTCAAGATGACATCGACCATGCGCGCCATGTAGGCGCCTGATGCGTAGCTGAGGAAGGGCACACGCGCGCCTGCGCGGCCGGGCAAGGCAAACAGCGGCTGGCCATCGGGCCCGGCCTTGGCGTAGGGCGCCAGGGTTTCGCTGGACAGGTGCAGCATCTCGTAGCGGTCGGGGCTCAGCTGCAAGGGCTGGCTGGGGTGGTGGTAGGCGATGAGCAGGTCACAGCCGCCCTCGGTCAGGCGCATCACGGCGTCGTGCACGTTGAGCGCCGTCAAACGGCTTTTCACAGCGCCGAAGTTCTGCCGCAGGTCCATCAACCAATGCGGAAAGAAAGTGAAGGCCAGCGTGTGCGGCACCGCAAACTCGATCATGTCCAGGCCCGATGCCTGGTGGCTGCGCATCATGTTGCGCGTGGCCTGCAAGTTGTCCAGCACTTCCAGCGCTTGTGCGTGCAGGGTTTCACCCGCCGCCGTCAGGCGTGTGGGGTAGGCCGAGCGGTCCACCAAGTCAATGCCGGCCCAGGCTTCCAGGGCCTGGATGCGGCGCGAAAACGCCGGCTGCGTGACATGGCGCAACTGGGCCGAGCGCGAGAAGCTGCGCGTCTCGGCCAGGCTCACAAAGTCTTCGAGCCACTTGGTTTCCATGGCCGCGCAGTGTATCGGTGTGCAATTGTGTGGGCCCGGTGTAGGCACAGCCGCACACAGCCTGCTGGCCGCCGGCGCAATTGCCCGATAGGATTGGCGCAGTTCAACCGCATGGAGCCCGCATGATCCGGTCACAACAAATTTTGATGTCCTTGAAGGTCCTGGCCGCTGTGGCCGCTGTAGCCGGTTTGGCCGCAGGGCCCGCGCTGGCCGCCAGTTCGGCGTCGTCGGCATCGTCTGAAGGTTCGTCAGCTTCGGTGGGCAGTTCTTCGACGTCGATTGAGAAGTCCAGCAAGAGCTCGTCCAAGGACGACAAGGTGGCTGATGGTGACTACCGCATCACCCGGATGGCCGCTGCGGATGCACACAGCGGCAAGCTGCGCCTGACGCTGCAAGCGGTGAATGGCAGCGACGAATTCCATCTGCTCGTGCCGCAAGAAGCCGTGCAGCAAGGCAAGCTGGCCATGGGCGCCGTGGTCACCGCGCGTGCCCAACCTTACGGCGTGCAGTTTGCGGCAGCCGCCACGCGCGAAGCCTTCTTCCTGGTGGTGCGTGACGAATGGCGCAAGGACTTGCAGACCAGCGTCGTCACGCTCTGACGCACCCTTGATGGGAATGGGCTGGCGGCAGGCGGCGGCTGCCGCTCTGGTGCTGCTAGCGGCTGCAGCACCTGCGGCAAGTCATGCCACATCGCTGCGCTACTGCGACGCGCAAGCCAAGCTCAGCGCGGCTCAGCAAGACCGCCTGTTGCGTGTGGCGGCCATCATCAAACAAGAGTTGGACGGCACGGGCGCCAGCCTGGCGCTGATGTCGCGCTCTGGGCTCAGCCTGGGTTGGTTCGGCATGCGCTACTCACACGCCGGTGTCAGCCTCAAGGCCAGCCCAGCTTCTGCCTGGGCTGTGCGCCAGCTTTACTTTGCGTGTGAAGAGCAGGCGCCACGCCTCTTCGACCAAGGCCTAACGGCCTTCTTGATGGGTGCCGATGACCCTTCACTGGGCTTTATCTCGGTGCTGACTTTGCCCCATGCAGCCGCCGAAGCGCTGGAGCCCGTGGCGCTGGACAACACACGCGCCTTGCAACTGCTGGGCGCCACCTACAGCGCCAACGCCTACGCCTTTGCGGCGCGCTATCAAAACTGCAACCAATGGCTGGCCGAATTGCTGGCCAGCGCCTGGGGCGCGCTGCCACACAGCGAGGACGTACGCAGCAGCGCGCAGGGCTGGCTCAAGGCCAACGGCTATGAAGCCGCGCGCTTCGAGTTGCCACTGCGCCCGCTGCTGTGGCTGACCGCGCTGAGCCCCTGGCTGCAACGTGACGACCACCCTGATGACCCACAAGGTGGCGCCGTGTTTCGCGTCAGCATGCCAGCGTCCATCGAGAGCTTTGTGCGCTCGCG
>JANNEX010000808.1:0-1732 GCA_031379155.1 Rubrivivax sp. | reverse complement strand
CAAGTAGCTGTCGCGCGGCGCGTTGCCACCCACGTGCACGGCTTCGTCGCAGGCGCGCACGTGGCGGGCTTGGGCGTCCACGTCCGAGTACACGGCCACGGTGCGCACGCCCAGGCGGCGCGCGGTGGCGGCCACGCGGCAGGCGATTTCACCGCGGTTGGCGATCAGGATTTTCTTGAACATGCACACCTCAAACGTTAGGCTGCGGCCTCGGGCTGTGGCGCAAAGCGCCGGAAGAGTCCACGCAAGAACCTGAACAGCACCACGATCAACACCACCGCAAAAACAAGCGCCACGGCCAGCACGGGCCAGAACCACTGCGGCTGCTCCCAGGCCAGCCACAGCATGGCCGGCACCGCCGCATCACCGGCCAGCGACAGCGCAATGTTGGAAAACGGCTCGGGGCTGGTGTTGACCGCGGCGCGCGTGGTGGCCTTGGCCGCGTGCGACGTGGCCGCCAACGTGCCACCGGCCAACGCAGCAATCAAGGCCCAGGTGTTGCCGTCGACACCAAAGGCGCCGTTGAATGTGCTGAAGGCCAGCGCGGCACCAGCGGGGATGCGGATGACGGTGTGAATGGCGTCCCACACGGTGTCGACACCCGGAATCTTGTCGGCGAAAAATTCGATCACGAAAAGCAAAAAGCTAACGGCCAACACGACCGGGTTTTGCAGCAGGTGCAGACCCGGCGGCAAGGGCACCCAACCCAGGTAGCCCGCTGCACCAGTGAGAAAGACCACGGCGTACAAACGCAGGCCGCTGGCCCAGCCCAGGGCGGCGGCGACGGCGGCCAGTTGCGGCAGTTCAAGGTTCATGGCGCACCTGCATTTTTAGCTTTGCACGCGCCAGGACGGCTCGCGTTTGTGGAGGAAGGCCTGCACCCCTTCGCGCCCTTCGGCGCTGGCGCGGATGTCGGCGATGCGCCCGGCGGTGTCGTCGCGCAGCGCGGCGGCTATGGGCTTGCCGGCCACGTCTTTGACCAATTGTTTGCAGGCCTTGACCGCAGCCGGGCCGTTGGCCACCAGGGCGGCCACGATGTCAGCCACCTGACGGTCAAGTTCAGTGGCAGCAACTACCTCATGCACCAGGCCCAAAGCCTTGGCTTGATGCGCGCTGAAGCGCTCTGCGGTGGTGAAGTAGCGCCGCGATGCCTGCTCGCCCAGGGCACGCACCACGTAGGGGCCGATGGTGGCGGGCAGCAGGCCCAGCTTGGCTTCGCTCAGGCAAAAGTGCGCTGCGTCAGAAGCCACCAGCACATCACACACCGCCGCCAGGCCCACACCACCGGCGTAGCAGTCACCTTGCACACGCCCCACCACGGGCACGGGGCAGGACCAGAGGGTCCACAGCATCTGCGCCAGGCCTGCTGCGTCGGCGCGGTTCTGGTCCCAGGTGTAGTCGGCCATGGCCCGCATCCACGACAAGTCAGCGCCTGCGCAAAAGGCTTTGCCGTGGCCAGCCAGAACGATGGCGCGCAAGCCAGGGTCGGCGCCCAGTGTGGTGAAGGCGGCGGTCAGCTCAGCGATGACGCCGTCGTTGAAGGCGTTGCGCACTTCGGGGCGGTTGAGCCAGACCTCGGCCACGTGCAGGCTGGGGCGGCGGATGTCGAGTGTGGATGTCATGGTTTGCGCTTCTTGCAGCGGTGGCCGCAGCTGGCTCAGTGCCGCCAACCGCGCAAGCCGCGGTGCTGCTCAAAGGCTTTGAAATCGCGGTCGCGGTGCAGCAGCGCGTA
>JANNEX010000781.1:0-1926 GCA_031379155.1 Rubrivivax sp. | reverse complement strand
AGCAGCAAACGGTCAGCTTGCAATTCAAGCTGCACATGGCGGTTGCCCAGGTGGTAGGCGGCACGCAGCAAATCGAAGGGCGAGCCGTGTTCGCTGCAATGGCGCACCACCAGCACGGCTTGCGGCGCGGCTTGCACGACGATGAGTGAGCCGTCTTCGGCCACCAGTGCATCACCACCGCGCACAGCGGTGCCACGGGGCAAGAAGACGGCCAGTGAGCGGCCGGCGGAATCGGTGGCGTCGAAGCGGCTTTTTTGTCGCACGTCCCAGTCCAGCAGCACGGCGGTGGCGCGCTTGAGCAGCACGGCCGCCAGGCCACGCGCGCCAGGGATGAGTTTGTTCACGGTGAGCATGCGGGCTTTCCTCGGGCAGGGCTTGTGGCGTCGGATGTCGAGGGTTAGTATAACGTTTGTTATAACCATCAAGGCGCTGTCATGAACGCATTGAAACTCACCCAAATCGGCAATTCTCTGGGCCTCATCTTGCCCAAGGAAGTGCTGGCGCGCTTGAAGCTGGAAAAGGGCGACATGGTGTTTGTCACCGACGCAGCCAATGGCGTGATGTTGACGCCTTACAGCCCGGATTTTGAGACCCAGATGAACGCCGCGCGCGACGTGATGAAGCGCCGCCGCAACGTACTGCGTGAACTGGCGAAGTGATGCAGGCCTGGGTGTGGGTGGACCCCAAAGTTTTGTTGGCAGTACACGAAGAGCAGTTGGCCGAACATGGCGGCGCCAGTGGCACGCGTGACATGGGCTTGTTCGAGTCGGCCTTGGCTCGGCCGCAAAACCAGGCCCTCTACGGCAACCCAGACCTTGCCGATCTGGCCGCTGCCTACGGGTATGGCATCGCGCGCAATCACCCGTTTGTCGACGGCAACAAGCGCACGGCCTTTGTCGCCACCGAGTTGTTCGCGGTTCTCAACGGCCAGGAACTGGTGGCCGACGACGAGGCCTGCGTACTGACCATGCTGGCCGTGGCTGCCGGCACACTGGACGAAGCCGGCTTTGCCCAGTGGCTGCGCAGCCACCTCAAGCCACGCAGCCAAGCAAAGCAGTTAAGCCGTTAGGCGATCAAAACAAAAAGTACTTCTGCGCCAACGGCAACACCGTGGCCGGGTCGCACGTCAGTAGCTGCCCATCAGCGCGCACGCGGTAGGTCTGCGGGTCAATTTCCATGCGCGGCAGGTAGTTGTTGAGCAGCATGTCCTGCTTCTTCACGCTGCGGCAGCCCTGCACGGCCGACAGGCGTTTGCGCAGCCCCAACTCATCACCCAATTCGTTTTGCATCGCGGTGTGGCTGATGAAAGTCAGGCTGGTGGCCTGCACCACGCGGCCGTAGCTGCCAAACATGGGCCGGTAGTGCACCGGCTGTGGCGTGGGGATGCTGGCGTTGGCGTCGCCCATCAAGGCGCTGGCAATGAAGCCGCCTTTCAGGATCAGGCTGGGCTTGACGCCGAAAAACGCCGGCCGCCACAACACCAGGTCGGCCCACTTGCCCACGGCCACACTGCCCACGTCGTGGCTGATGCCATTGGCGATGGCTGGGTTGATGGTGTATTTGGCGATGTAGCGCTTGACGCGAAAGTTGTCGTGGCGCGCGTTGTCTTCGGGCAATGAGCCGCGCTGGCCCTTCATCTTGTGCGCCGTCTGCCAGGTGCGGATGATGACCTCGCCCACGCGCCCCATGGCTTGTGAATCGCTGCTCATCATGCTGATGGCGCCCAGGTCGTGCAGCACGTCCTCGGCGGCGATGGTCTCGCGGCGGATGCGGCTTTCAGCAAAGGCCAGGTCTTCGGCAATGGATGCGTCAAGGTGGTGGCACACCATCAGCATGTCCAGGTGCTCGTCCACCGTGTTCACGGTGTAGGGCATGGTCGGGTTGGTGCTGGACGGCAAAAAGTTGGCTTCGCCCACCACGCGCAAG
>JANNEX010000274.1:0-4027 GCA_031379155.1 Rubrivivax sp. | reverse complement strand
TGGCCGTACATCATCAAGCCCTTGCGGTCGAGCTCGTCAAAGTGCTCCCAGGTGGCCCACTTGGGCACCAGGTTGGAATTGGCCAGCAGCACACGCGGCGCGTCCTCAAAGGTGCGAAACACACCCACGGGCTTGCCACTTTGGATGAGCAGCGTCTCATCAGGCTTGAGTTCACGCAGGCTCTTGAGGATGGCCTCATAACAGTCCCAGTTGCGCGCCGCTTTGCCAATGCCGCCGTAGACCACCAGCGCGTCGGGGTTCTCGGCCACTTCGGGGTCGAGGTTGTTTTGCAGCATGCGGTAGGCGGCTTCAATGAGCCAGTTGGCGCAGCTGATCTGGCTGCCACGCGGCGCACGCACGGGGTGGGGCTTGGATATGTGAACGACAGCGGAATGGTCGGTCATGTCAGGTTCTCCGGGTTTTCGAGAACGGACTTTACTTGTCTAGACAAGCCTATGCAAGTACCATGCGGCTATGGTTTCCCCCAATCCCACAGTTTCGCTGCACGCGCCCTACACGCGCATCAAGCAGCACCTGAAGGCCGGCCTGGCCGATGGCCGCTGGCCGCCCGGCGCGCTGATGCCCTCCGAGGCCGAACTGGTGGCCAGCTTCGGCGTCAGCCGCATGACGGTGAGCCGCGCGCTGCGCGAACTGCAAGCCGAAGGCCTGGTGCAGCGCAGCCAGGGCATAGGCACCTTTGCGGCCGAGTTGCACCGCGTGAGCAGCACCCTGACCATCAACGACTTGCACGAAGACATCGTGCGGCGTGGCCACCAGCACCACGCCAACGTGCACGTGCAGCGCAGTGAAGCCGCCAGCGCCGCGTTGGCCGCGCAGCTGGGCGTGGCCCAGGGCGAGGCCGTCTTCCACACCCTCATCGTGCACCTGGAAAACGGCGTGCCTTTGCAGTGTGAAGACCGCTACGTCAACCCCGCCGAGGCACCGCACTACCTGCAAGCCGACTTCACGCACACAACGCCCACACATGTGCTGTTTGAGAGCACGGCGCTATGGCGCGCGCAGTACAGCATTGAAGCGGCCATCCCTACGAAGCAGGAAGCGGCATTGCTGGGCTTGACGCAGGAAGCGCCTTGTCTCATCGTGGTGCGGCGCACCTTCTCGCGCCGCTCGCCCATCACCATTGCACGCCTGGTGCACCCGGGCACGCGCTACGCCTTGCATGGGGAATTCAAACCATGAAGACCACGCTGATGCAGCGCGCCCGCGCGGCTGTGACGCCAGAGCTGCTGGCCGACTACCAACGCGACGGCGCGGTGTGTCTGCGCCAGTTGCTCAATGCCGACGAGGTGGCCCTGCTGCGCCGTGGCATCGACGCCAACCTGGCGCAGCCCAGCCCGCGTGCCATCGTGGCCAGCCGCGCAGACGACCCCGGCTTGTTCATCGAAGACTTCTGCAACTGGCAAGACAACAACGACTACCGCCGCTTCATCTTTGAGAGCCCCTTGGCCCAAGCCGCCGCGCTGCTGATGCGCAGCCAAGAAGTGCGCCTGTATCACGACCACATGCTGACCAAAGAGAGCGGCACCCGCGCGCCCACGCCCTGGCACCAAGACCAGCCTTACTACAACGTGGCAGGGCGTCAGAACGCCAGCTTGTGGATTCCGATAGACACCGTGCGGCGCCACTCCACGCTGGAATTTGCGGCCGGCTCGCACCTGGGGCCTTGGCTGATGCCACGCACCTTCATGGACCAGCAGGCCAAGTGGTTCCCTGAAGGCAGCTTGGCTGACTTACCTGACATCGAAGCCGACCGCAGCCGTCACAACATCATCGGCTGGGCGCTGGAGCCGGGTGACCTGGTGTGCTTTCACATGCTGGCTCTGCACGCCTCGGCCGGGGTGGATGGCGACCGCCGCCGCCGCGTCTTTTCAGTGCGCTTCTTGGGCGACGACATGCGCCACGCGCCGCGCGCCTGGAAGACATCGCCTGATTTTCCCGGCCTGGCGCAGACCCTGCCTGCGGGCGCGCCCATGGAACACCCGCTGTTTCCATTGCTGGTGCAGCCATGATGAACACCGTGGCCCTGGCCGACGTGACTGAGCAGCCCTGGCGCAATGGCGGCGGCACGACGCAAGAACTGCTGGCCTGGCCTGCATCCACTGACAAAGACGACTGGGCCTTGCGCGTCAGCGTCGCACACATCGACAAGAGCGGCCCCTTCAGCGCCTACCCCGGCATTGAACGCTGGTTCACGGTGCTGCACGGTGAAGGCCTGGTGCTGCGCTTCGATGCGCGGCGCGCCATGTTGACTGAGGGCAGCGAACCCATACGCTTTGAAGGTGCAGCCGCGCCCGGCTGCGACTTGCTCGACGGGCCCACGCAAGACCTGAACCTGATGCTGCGCCACAGCGCCGGGCGCGGTGGCCTGTTGCCGGCACGCGCCGGCATTGATTGGCACAGCACGGCGCCCTGGCGCGCCGTCTTCACGCTGGATGAAGCCAAGCTGGAAGGCGCCGAGCCCACGCTGTTGCCGGCTGGCAGCTTGGTCTGGGCCGAGGCTGCCTCAGGTCAGCGCTGGTGCCTCACTTCAAGCGTTAGCCGTCTGCGCGCCTGGTGGCTGTACTTTGCACCGCACACCCGATGAATGCCACCTTGTGGCGCCATGCGCGCATCGCCAGCTTTGCGGGTGACCAGCCCTGGGGCTGGATTGAAGACGGTGCGCTGCTCACACAGGGCAAACACGTCGTGTGGGTGGGGCCAGACGCAGCGCTGCCTGCGGGCGCGGCGGCACAAGCCGAGCACGACATGCAAGGCGCGCTCATCACGCCGGGCTTGATCGACGCCCACACCCACTTGGTCTACGGCGGTGACCGCGCGGCCGAGTTCGAGATGCGCTTGCAAGGCGCCAGCTACGAAGACATCGCACGCGCCGGTGGTGGCATTCGCAGCACGGTGGCCGCCACGCGCGCGGCCAGCAGCGAAGCGCTGTTTGCCAACGCGGCGGCGCGTGCGCGTGTGCTGATGCAAGAGGGCGTGACGACGCTGGAAATCAAGTCCGGCTACGGGCTGAGCGCTGAGCACGAAGCACGCTGCCTGACTGTCGCCAGACGCTTGGGCGCCGAGCTGCCCGTGACAGTGCGCACCACCTCACTGTCGGCGCACGCCCTGCCCAGCGAATACGCCGGCCGCGCGGACGACTACATCGCCGCCGCCTGCACGTGGCTGGCCGAGCAACAGGCTGCGGGCCTGGTCGACGCGGTGGACGCCTTCTGCGACACCATAGGCTTCACACCCGCGCAGACCGAGCGCATCTTCAAGGCCGCGCAGCAACTGGGCCTGCCCGTGAAGCTGCACGCCGAGCAGCTCAGCGACCAAGGCGGCGCCGCTCTGGCTGCACGTTATGGCGCGCTCAGCTGCGACCACCTGGAACACCTGTCGGCCGGCGGCATCAGCGCCATGAAGAGCGCCGGCACGGTGGCCGTGTTGCTGCCCGGCGCCTACTACTTCTTGCGCGACACCCAGCTGCCACCGGTGCAGGCCCTGCGCGACGCGGGCTTGCCCATGGCCATTGCCACCGACCACAACCCGGGCTCATCACCCGTGCTGAGTCTGCTGCTCATGCTGAACATGGCCTGCACGCTGTTCAGATTGACACCCGAAGAAGCCTGGCGCGGCGTCACCATCAACGCCGCGCGGGCTTTGGGCCTGGCCGACCGGGGCGCACTGGCCGCAGGGCAACGCGCTGACTTCGTGGTCTGGGACGCGCAGCACCCGCGCGAGATGGCCTACCGCTTTGGCCACAACCCTTGCCGCCGGGTGGTTTACGGCGGCGCGCAAAGAACCTGACGATGAAAGACATCTTCACCCTGCACAGCGGCCACACGTCGCTGCTCATCAGCTTTCCGCATGTGGGCACGGCGATCCCGGCTGACCAGCAACAGCGCTACACGGCGCGCGCGCTGAAGGTCGAAGACACCGACTGGTGCCTGGACCGGCTTTACGCCTTTGCGGCAGACATGGGTGCCACGCTGATCGTGCCCAAGCACAGCCGCTACCTCATCGACCT
>JANNEX010000764.1:0-5179 GCA_031379155.1 Rubrivivax sp. | reverse complement strand
CCGTACTTCACGGTGCGGTTCCACGAACCCTTGCGCGCCACGAACATGGTGTTGCGGTACTCGGCCGGGAACATGCTGCCGGTGTAGAAGTGCAGGCCCATCACAGCGGCGTGCGGGCCCATGGTCTGCGCCGGCAGGGTCACACCTTCACAGGCGTTAGGCTTGGGCAAGTCCTTGTTGAGCACGGCGTTGGCATGGCAGTAGGGGAAGCCGAAGTTGGCACCGCCGCGCTTCAGGCGGTTGAGCTCATCTTCAGGGCTGTCGTCGCCCATCCAGTCGCGGCCATGGTCGGTAAACCACATCTCTTTGGTGCTGGGGTGCCAGTCAGAGCCCTGTGTGTTGCGCACGCCGTGCGCTTCGCCGTGGCCCAGCGCCGCACCGACATGGGCTGGGCCGCACGCCTGACGCGCGCCCTGGAAGCGGGCCGCTTCTTGCTGCACCACCAGCCCTATCTGGCGCTGGGCCCCCACAGCGCGCTGTGGCAACACATCGAGATCTTGCTGCGCCTGATTGACGAAGACGGCAAGCTGGTGCCACCGGGCAGCTTCTTGCCCGCCGCCGAGCGCTACAACGTGATGCCGGCCATCGACCGCTGGGTCATGCAGACCGTGTTTGAACGCCATGCTGAGTTACAGACCCAGTTGGGCGCACCGCTCACCTGCGCCATTAACCTGTCGGGCACCACGCTCAACGCCGACGTCACCACGGAATTCATCCAGCAGCAGGCCTTGCTGCATGGCATCGGCGCCAGTTCACTGGCCTACCTGAAGACCTTGCCGGTGGACTATTTGAAGATTGACGGCAGCTTCGTGCGCAGCATCGCCACCGATGCGGTGGACCGTGCCCTGGCCGACACCATCAACCGCGTGGGCCACATCATGGGCCTGCAAACAGTGGGTGAGTACGCCGAGTCAGCCGAGGTGAGTGCCGAGCTGCGCGCCCTGGGCGTGGACTTTGCGCAGGGCTGGGGCGTGGCACGGCCTCAGGCGCTGCCGCCGCGCATCGCCGTCAGCAGCGTTTGTGAGCCCGCCGCCAGCAGCCGCGCATCCGAGCCCAGCGTGACAAAACGAAAACCCAGCTTGACACGCGCCTGAGCCACATCGGCGCGGCCGTTGTGAATGCCAGCCGCCACACCATGTGCCTTGGCGCGCGCCATGATGTGTTCAATGGCCTGCTGCGCTTTGGGGTCGACATCATCAAACACCGGCTTGCAGCCCAGACTGAGTGACAGGTCAGACGGACCAATGTAGATGGCGTCCAGGCCTTCGACGGACAAGATGCTGTCCAGGTTGTCGAGTGCTTGAGCCGTCTCGATCATGGCAAAAGTGACGATGGTTTTATTGGCCTGCTCGGGGTAGTCGGCGCCGCCGTACAGCGTGGCGCGCACGGGCCCGAAGCTGCGTGTGCCTTGCGGCGCATAGTGGGTGTAGGCCACCAGTTTTTGCGCATCTTCGCGGGTGTTGATCATGGGGCAGATGACGGCGTAGGCGCCGGCGTCGAGTGCTTTCATCATCACACCGGGCTCAAGCCAGGGCACCCGCACGATGGGCACCGTGGGCGTGCTGCTGATGGCTTGCAGCATGGGCACCAGCGCACCTTCGTCGACAAGGCCGTGCTGCATGTCTATGGTCAGCGTATCCCAGCCCTGGTGGGCCATGACTTCGGCGCTGAAGCTGTTGGGAATGGCCAGCCAGCCGTTGACGGCGGTCTTGTCGTCGGCCCAGAGTTGGCGCAGGCGGTTGGGTCTCATGGCGGCGTCTCCGGTTTTTCACATTGTCGCGCGGCCCTGGCAGGCTCGGCGCAAGGCCTGACTGTTCACAATGCCGGCCATGACCCGCATCGCCCTCATCCATGCCCTGGCCCACGCCGTGGCGCGTCAGCACCCGGGCCTGCCGGTGATGAAGCCCAATGAGGCCCTGGTGGCGCAGGCCGCAGCGCAGGGGGTCTGATCGGCCTGCTGGCCAGCTTCGAGCCCACGCTGCGTTCCATGCCGGCTGAATTCCCGTCCCAGTCTCGGCTGCAGCTGGCCTGCGCCCAAGGCGCGCTCGAGGCCTTGAGCGCCGGTGACGGCGAGCGCCACGATGCGCTCATCGCGGCGCAAGCCGTTTGGCTGCGTGATGCGGGTTGCCACGTCATCGCCCTGGCCCAGTTCAGCATGGCGCGGGCGCGCGTCGTGTGCGAACAAGCCAGCGGTTTGCCGGTGCTCAGCGCCGTGGAATCGGCGGTGCTGGCGCTGCGCCAGCGGCTGCAATGAGGGGCCGCCATAGGGGCTGCGACCCGCGCTATAGGTCAGCCATGGCCTGGCGTGGAATCAGCGCGCCCAGGTGCTGCACCACACGCGCGGCCAGGCGGTTGCCGGCAGCCGCCGCGCTTGACCAACACCTCGGCGCAGGGCAGGGCCAGCGTGGCTTGCAATTGCGCTTGGGCGTCGGCCTGGCCCCACAGCGCCATTTCATCGTCCAAGGTCAGCAGCGCCAGCGTGGCCAGGGCCGTGAATTGCGCAAAAGCTTCACGTGCGCTGGCCACGTCTGGCCACAGGCGCGGCCGCTAGTTGTTGTCAAAGACAAGCGCGCCGCCACGTTGACGCAGGCGCTGCGCCAAGGCCGCCAAACGTGCGCGTCCGGCGCTGGGCAGGATGGCCAGGCTGATGCCGCTGAGGTAGAGCGCGTCGACGCTGTCGGCCTGTGCTTCCAGCGGCGTGGCGCCGCCCGGCGTGTCGAAGTAGTCGCGCGCTGCGGACTGCTCGCGCCAGTAGCTGAAGTGGCGTTCGCCATGCGCGTCCACTTCAATCAGGTACAGGCCGGGAAGCTTGCCCACCAGGCGCCGCACCAGCGTGGTGTGCAGGCCTTCTTGCTGCCAGCGTTGCAGCAAGCCGTCGCTCAAGGCGTCGTCACCCAGCGCGGTGGCGCAGTCCACATGCAGGCCATGGCGGGCGCCGCAGCGCGCCAAATAGACGGCGGTGTTGAGCGTGTCGCCGACTTAGCTTTGCTGCATGGGGCCAAAGGCCTGGCCTTGCAGCTCGAGCATGCACTGGCCAAAACACACCACGCGCAAGCCTGTTCTCCTTCATCGGCATGGATTTCCCTGGCGTTACCTGCACAAGGCTTTGGCTATTCTAAGAAGGCCGCACCATCACACCCCGCATCAAGAAAGCTGCGTTCATGGACCTGCCGTTTCAAACCCTGCGCTTTCAAACCCTGCTCTTGACCGGTGCGGCCGGCACACTGGGCCAGGCTCTGGCGCCTTCGCTCTGTGACCTCACGCAGCACCTGCGTGTGTCTGACCTGGCCCCGCCGCTGGCACAGGCACAGCTTCCGTCGCAAGCGGTGCGCGTGCCCTGCGAGCTGGCCGACGCCGCCGCCGTGCGCAGCCTGCTGCAAGGTGTGGATGCCGTGGTGCACCTGGGCGGCATCTCGGTCGAAGGGCCCTTTGAGCCCATCTTGCAAGCCAATATCCGCGGCCTGCACAACTTGTACGAAGCGGCGCGCCGCCAAGGCGTGAAGCGCATCGTTTTTGCCAGCAGCAACCACGTCACCGGCTGTTATCCACGAGACCACCTCATTGACCCGTTAGCCCCAGCGCGGCCTGACGGCAACTATGGCCTGAGCAAGCTGTTTGGCGAAGGCCTGGCCAGCCTGTACTGGGACCGTTTCGGCATCGAGTCAGTCTGCCTGCGCATCGGCACCGCCACGCCCATGCCGCCTGACCAACGAGGCCTGTCGACCTGGATCAGCCTGCCCGACCTGACCGAGCTGGTGCGCTGCGCGCTCAGCGCACCCAGCGTGGGCTTTTTGGTGGCCTACGGCATGTCGGGCAACAGCCGCGCCTTCTGGGACACCCAGGCGGCGTGGGACAAGCTGGGCTTTGTGCCACAACATAACGCGCAAACTTATGCACCCCAGGTGCAGCACCTGCAACAACCGCAAGGCCCGCAACGGCTGCTGCAAGGAGGCAGTTTTTTGGGCATAGGGCCGTTTGAAGCTTGAGATACGGCGATGCAACCTGGGTTCCTCACTTGCCCTGGGTCAAAGAGCCCAATTTCTGGAGTTGGCGCGGATGGCGGCGTCATCGAAGGGGGCCCCCAACGGTTTCACCCCGCCCTAGGCGTCGCCCTCAGCGTCGGCCTAAGCGTCGCCGTATGAGTCGCCGTTGATCAGCCGACGAAATCTTGCACAGTTCTTGGAGGCCGCTGATCGTCGCAGCTCACGGCTCACGGCGTGAGGCCAGCGCAAGCAGTTCGCGATTGACCGGGTTGCGACGCAAGAAGCTGTCGCGGAAGGGCTCAGGCACCTGCTGGGCTGCGGTCGCATGCAGCCAGTCGTGGCCGCGCGCCAGCACCTCGGCGGCGTGTGCCGTGTCACCTGTCGCCGCGAGCGCGCGGCCGCAGTGCAGCCACAGTTCAGCCGGCAGCAGCGTGGTGGTCTGGCGCTCTTTGGCCAGCGACAGTGCCGCCAGCGCTTCGCGCCTTGCGCGCCCGGGGTCTACACGCGCGCCGACTCCTGCAGCACGGATGCGCACCGCCAGTGCCACGCCCAGGTGGCCGATGCTTTCGGCTTCTGCGCGCAGCGCATCGAGATGGCGCAACGCCAACTCGGGCTCGTCGTCGTCGGTCAGCGCCATCTGCATAGGCAGGCGCAGGTCAGGCCTATCGACGGTGCCGATGGCGGCCAGCTCGGTGCGCAGCGCCTGGCGGGCCACTGCGCGCGCGGCGGCTGCGCCAGCGCCGGCCACACCCGCATCGCCAGCCACGCCAGCCACACCCGCACGCGCGACCTCATCGCTCAAGCGCGCATGCTGCACGCGCACCGACACGCTGGTGTTTGCGTCCAGCGTCACGGCCGCCAGCAGCTGCGTCACGCGCGACCACTGGCCCAGGTGCCACCAGCACGCGGCCAGCCGCAGCAGCGCGTGGTCAACGTGACCGGGTTGGTACTGGCGCATAGCCTGCACCGCCTGCTCGGCCTGCGCCAGCGCGTCGCCGTAGCGGCCCAGGTGGCACAGGCCGAGTGCGCGCATGACTTGCAGCAGGCCCAGGTGGGCGCCGAAGCCGTCGTACAGGGTGATGATCTGCTGGCCTTGCAGCAGCGAGCGCTCGGCGGCCAGCAAGTCGCCGGCGTCGATGCGGTTGCAGGCCAGGTTGCTGCACGCCACCGATGCGTTGCTGAGCTTGCCGCTGCGC
>JANNEX010000710.1:0-3611 GCA_031379155.1 Rubrivivax sp. | reverse complement strand
GGGCGACGTGGTGCGCGGCCCCATGCTCGCGCACAAGGCCGAAGAAGAGGGCGTGGCGGTGGCCGAACGCATTGCCGGCCAGCATGGTCATGTCAACTTCAACACCATCCCCTGGGTCATCTACACCAGCCCGGAAATTGCCTGGGTGGGCGAGACAGAGCAACAGCTCAAAGCCCGTGGCGCTGCCTACAAAGCCGGCTCCTTCCCCTTCATGGCCAATGGCCGCGCGCGCGCGCTGGGTGACACCACCGGCATGGTCAAGATGCTGGCTGACGCCAAGACCGACGAGATCCTGGGTGTGCACATCGTCGGCCCCATGGCCAGCGAGTTGATCGCCGAAGCCGTGGTGGCGATGGAGTTCAAGGCCAGCAGCGAAGACCTGGCGCGTATCTGCCACGCGCACCCGTCGCTGTCAGAAGCCACCAAAGAAGCCGCGTTGGCGGTGGACAAGCGTACCTTGAACTTCTAACTCGTCTTCCAAGTGGGAGTCCGGCAGTTGTACGAGGCCACGCTGCAAGAGCGTGGCTACACCAGCGACGCGGCGCAGTTGGCGGCCGTGGCTTGCCTGGAGCGCTGCGAAGATGAGTGGATGGCCTACAAGTCGCGGCGCAGCAACGCGCTGACCAAGCTCATCAGCCGCCCGCCCATTCCGCGCGGCGTGTACATGCACGGCGGCGTGGGGCGCGGCAAGAGCTTTCTGATGGACTGCTTTTTTCAAAGCGTGCCACTCACACGCAAGACCCGCCTGCACTTCCACGAATTCATGCGCGAGGTGCACCGCGAACTGCAAGACTTGAAAGGCACCGTCAACCCGCTGGACGAATTGGGCCGGCGCATGGCGCGGCGCTTTCGGCTCATCTGCTTTGACGAATTTCACGTCAGTGATGTGACTGATGCGATGATCTTGCACCGCTTGCTCGACGCCCTGTTTGCCAACCGCGTCAGCATCGTCACCACCAGCAACTTTCACCCCGACGCGCTCTACCCCAACGGTCTGCATCGCGACCGCATCTTGCCGGCCATAGCGTTGCTGAAGTCGCAGCTGGAAGTCATCAACGTCGACGCCGGCACCGACTACCGCAGCCGCACGCTGAGGGCTTTGAATATGTACCACTGCCCACTGAGCGACGAGGCACAAGCGCAAATGCAGCGCTCTTTCGAAGAGCTGCGTGAAGCGCGCGACGAAGACCCCAATCTGCACATTGAACAGCGCATCATCCGCGCCCTGCGCCGTGCCGGCGCTGTGGTGTGGTTTGACTTTGCCACCCTGTGCGGCGGCCCACGTTCGCAAAACGACTACCTGGAAATTGCGTCGCGTTTTCACACCGTGCTGCTCAGCGGCGTGCCGCAGATGTCACCGCGCTTGGCCAGCGAAGCGCGGCGTTTTACCTGGCTGGTGGATGTGCTGTACGACCGGCGCGTCAAGCTCATCCTGTCGGCTGCCGTGCCGGCGAGTGAGCTCTACACCGAAGGCCCGATGTCGCATGAATTTCCACGCACCGTGTCGCGCCTGCGTGAGATGCAGTCGGCAGAATTCCTGGCGCTGGCGCGGCGCGATGTCGACACCTCGCTGACCTGAGCCGTGGTGTTCAAGCGCCCACCTATCCTGTGCCTGTGTTGGGGCCTTGCCCTGGCCAGCCTGGGGCCGTGCGCAGTGGCCGCCGATGGCGAGCGCGCGCGCCTGGTGCAGCAACGGCGGCTGCTGGGCGAGACCTTCGCCGTCGAGGAGCGCGCCTGCGCACAGCGCTTTGCGGTGACGGCCTGCGTCGACGAACTCAAGCTGCGCCGGCGCGAGGCCCTGGCGCCCTTGCGCGAGCGTGAGTTGCAGATCGATGCAGCCGAGCGTGAGCAAAAGGCCGCTCTGCGGCGCGCGGCCATTGCGGCCAAGCGCGCTGCGGTGGCTTCGCTGCCGCCCGCTTCGGCTGCTGGCCAGACCGAGCTTAGGGTGCGCCAGCCTTTGGCGGCTGCGTCGTCGTCGCGGCCAGCCCCTCGGGCGCGCGACGACGCCCAGGACCGCGCGGCCCAGGCAGAGCAGCGCGCACGCCAACTTCAGCGCAGTCGCGATGAGGCAACGGCCGCCCAGCGGCGGGTGCAGCAACGGGTGCAGCAACGTGAGGACGCGCGCAGCGACCGCAAGTCCTATCCTCTGCCGGTGCCGGCTGCTGCCTCAGCGCCGCAGCCGTGATCAGTCCAGCAGCTCCAGTGGCGCCGCCACGGTGCCACGCTCCAGCATCTGGGCAAAGGCCTCGGCTTCGACGGCGCAGCTGCTCAGGAAGCCCTGGTACTCGTCGCAGCCCATGGTCTGCAAGAACTTCAACTGAGACTGCGTCTCGACGCCTTCAGCCACGACCTTGAGCTTGAGGCTGTGCGCCAGCGCGATGATGGCGCCGACGATGGCCTCGTCGTCGGGGTCGACGCCCAGGTCACGCACAAAACTGCGGTCGATCTTCAGCGCCGCGATCGGCAGCTTCTTCAGGTAGCTCATGGACGAATAACCGGTGCCGAAGTCGTCGATCGACAGGTTCACGCCCATGGCCGCAAGTTCCTGCGCGATGCTGACGCTGAGTTCGGGGTCGGCCAGCAGGATCGACTCGGTGACTTCGATCTCCAGGCAACTGGCCGCCACACCGTGGCTGGCCAGGGCCTCGCGCACTAGGCTGGGCAGGCCGCGCTCGCGCAGGTGGGTGGAGGCCAGGTTGACGGCAATCGGCACGGTGTTCAGCCCAGCGGCGGCCCACCCTGCGCTTTGACAGCAGACGGTCTGGATCGCCCACTCGCCAATCGGAATCACCAGCCCCGAGTCTTCGACCAGAGGGATGAATTCAGCGGGCGGCAGCAGCCCACGTTCGGGGTGATTCCAGCGGATCAGCGCCTCGGCGCCGACGATCTTCTTGCTGATGACGTCGATGCGAGGCTGGTAGTGCAGCACGAACTCCTTGCGTTCGAGCGCGCGGCGCAGGCGTGTTTCCATGCGCAGGCGGTCCAGGGCGCGTGCGTTCATCGAACGGTCGTAGAGCTGGAAGCCACCGCGGCCCGCCGCCTTGGCGCGGTACATCGCGGTGTCGGCGTTCATCAGCAAGGTGTCGATGTCGGTGCCGTCCTCGGGGTACAGCGCCACGCCGATGCTGCCGCCGACGAAGACTTCGGTGCCCTGCACCGTGATCGGTTCGGCCAGCGCGTTGACCAGGCGCTTGGCCACTGCAGCGGCCATCTCCGGGTCGGGCAGGTCGGTCAGCAGCACCGTGAACTCGTCGCCGCCCAGCCGCGCGATGCTGTGGGGCGCCTGCTCGCTGTACTGTCGCGACAGCGTGTCGTGGGCGCGCAGCGTGCTGCCCAGCCGGGCGCTGGCCACGCGCAGCAGTTCGTCGCCGGCCTTGTGGCCCAGCGTGTCGTTGACGCGCTTGAAGTTGTCGAGGTCGACGAACATGATCGCCACGCGCCGGCCGTGGCGCTCGGCCTGGGCAATCGCCTTGACCAGCTGTTCGCTGAACAGCAGCCGGTTGGGCAGCCCGGTGAGTGGGTCGTAATAGGCCAGGCGGCGGATCTGTTCTTCGGTGTCCTTGCGCCGGGTGATGTCGTGCACGGCGCCGGCCAGGCGCTGTGCCGCGCCA
>JANNEX010000708.1:0-2770 GCA_031379155.1 Rubrivivax sp. | reverse complement strand
CATCTTGGCAAAGCTCTTGTCGCGCAGGATGCCGGCGTTGTTGACCAGAATGTCAACACGGCCCCAGGCCTGCATGGCCTGCGCCACCATGGCTTGCACGGCGGTGGGGTCGGTGACCGATGCGCCGTTGGCCAGTGCCTGGCCGCCGGCAGCCGTGATCTCGTCAACCACCGCTTGTGCGGCTGCGGGCGAGCCGCCGTTGCTGGCTCCGTTGCTGGCTCCGGTGCTGGTGCCGCCCAGGTCGTTGACCAGCACGCGCGCGCCGCGTGCCGCCAGGGCCCGTGCGTGGGCGCGGCCCAGGCCACCGCCCGCGCCAGTGACGATGGCCACGCGGCCGGTGAAGTCGAGTTTCATGCGCTCAAGTGCAAAGTGGGTGATGGCGCCAAGTCTACGCAGCCCACTTGCGGCCAGCTTGCGACCAACTTGCGACCAACTTGCGATCAGCCCGCCGCTCAAATTTGCGACGCGTGGCGAAAGATGGCCCCCGGCGTGCTCATCCACACCTGCCCCGCGTCCCGCGCCGCCGCCACACGCTGCAAGGCGCGGCGCAAGTGGCGCAGCCGGTAAGGCTGGCCCACGATGTAAGGGTGCAGCGCAATGCCCATGACCAGCGCGGGCGCGTTGGGCGCGCGCGTTTGCTCCAGCATTTCTTCAAGCTGGTCAACGATCATTTGCGCAAAGTCCTTACCGTCCATCTGGCGCGCAATGATCATAGGAATGTCGTTCAGCTCTTGCGGATAAGGCACGGCCCACAGCGGCTGGCCGCTGCGCGTGCGCATGCGCTGCGGCTGGTCGTCGTGGCACCAGTTCAGTGTGTAGGCGTAGCCCGTTTCTACCAGCAAGTCAGGGGTTAGCACGCTTTCGGAAATCCAGGGTGACAGCCAACCGGCCGGCATCTGGCCGCTGTGCGTTTGCATCTGCTGGCGGCAGTGCAGCAGCAGCGCACGCTCGGCGGCTTCGTCCAAACCACCTTGGCGCTGCGCGTTGCTGTGCCCATGGCCCACCAGTTCGTGGCCGCGCGCCACGCAAGCGGCCACCAGTTCTGGGCTGTGGTCGTACAGCGCCGTGTTGATGACTGCCGCTGCCGGCAAGCCCAGGCTGTCAAACAACTCCAGGCAGCGCCAGGCGCCCACGCGGTTGCCGTATTCGCGCCAGCTGTAGTTCAGCACATCGGGCTGTGGGCTGGGCGGGCCGATGGCCGCGCCCAGGCCTTGGCCGAAAGCAAAGTGTTCGATGTTGAAGCCCAGGTAGACCGCCAGGCCCGCGCCACCCGGCCAGCGGTAAGGCGCCCGCTGGGTGATGGGGCTGTAGTCAAAGCGCCCGTGGCTGGGCAGCGGGCCAGTGTCGATGGCCGGGCTCACGGCAGGCGCCAATTCACAGCGTCACAAGGTGGCCAGGCCAGCGCGCACCAGCAGCCATTCGGCGCTGTCGTTCCACACCTCCATCTGCGTGATCAGACCCTGGCGCACGACATAGCGGTCGACGTAGCGGTTGCCTTCAAAGGGCGTGCCGTCGGGCCACTGGCCGTAGAGCGTGCCCAGGCTGTAGACGACATCTTCAACGTCGCCGTCCGCGCTGCTGTTCAAGTGGGTGCTGCGGGCCACCGTTTCGGTGCGTTCAATGCGTTTTTTCACCCACTGGTAGCGCGCGGCGTTGAAGGCCGTGCACTGGGTGGGGTCGCTCATGGCGCGGCCCCCGGTGAAGCGGATGCGCAGGCCCGGCGCGGTGTAGCGCCGCGCGGCGGCGGGGTCGGGAATCATGATCAGGCGCAGGAATTCGTCGACCACTTGGGCGGGCGTGGCTGGGTTGGTGGCTGGGTTGATGGCAACAGGCATGGCGTGGTCAGCAAGAGCGGTCAAGACTTCAGCCTATCACTTCAACCTATGACCTCGACATTCGCGCCCTTGGCCACCGCGCGCCAGGTCTCGATTTGCGCGCGCACCAGTTGCACAAAATCGTCGCCCACCAAATTGGGGTTGCGTGGCAGCGTTTGCAGGTCTTCCAGCCGCGCCATCACGTCGGGCCGGGCCAGCACGTCGGGTATCAACGCGGTCAGCTTTTGCGCAATCGGCGCCGGCAAACCCTTGGGCGCCGACAGCCCCAGCCACTGCGAACCCGTGAGCTTGGCGTAGCCCTGTTCTGCAAAGGTGGGGATGCCCGGAAGCGCCGCCAAACGCTTGGGTGTGGACACGGCCAGTGCGCGCAGCGAGCCGGCCTTGAGTGCGGCCACGTTGGTGGTGATGGGATCAAACACACCCTCTATCTGGCCGCCCAGCAAATCCTGCATGGCCGGTGCGCTGCCTTGGTAAGGCACATGGTCGTGCTGCGGCGCGCGGCCTTCGATCTTCAGCAATTCGCCAAACAGGTGGTTGGCTGAACCGATGCCCGAGGTGCCGTAGCGCACCGGCTGGCTGCGCGCCGCGCTGACGTACTGCTCAAGCGTCTGGAAGGGCGACTGCGCGCGCACGGCCAGCACCATGGGCGCTTCGACCAGCATGCCCATGTGGGTGAAGTCGGCGAGCGCGTCAAAAGGCATGACGCGCCGCGTGGCCGCCGCAAAGACGTGCACGGCCGCGTGGCTGACCAGCAAGGTGTAGCCGTCGGGCGCTTGTTTGGCGACAAAGTCGGTGCCAATGAGGCCACCCGCACCAGGGCGGTTTTCAACCACCACCGACTGGCCCAGGGCCTGCGACAGGTGCGGCGCCATGAGCCTGGAAACCACGTCCACCAGGCCGCCCGGCGGGAACTGGGCAACCAGGCGGATGGGGCC
>JANNEX010000692.1:0-3090 GCA_031379155.1 Rubrivivax sp. | reverse complement strand
GACCTGCACCAGCACCCCGAGCTGGGCAACCGCGAATTCCGCACCGCCGGCGTGGTGGCCGAACACCTGCGCAAGCTGGGGCTGGATGAGGTGCGCACCGGCGTGGCCCACACGGGCGTGGTCGGCGTGCTCAAAGGCGCCCTGCCTGGCCCCGTGGTGGCACTGCGTGCCGACATGGACGGCCTGCCCGTCACCGAAGAAGTGGATGTGCCCTTTGCCAGCAAGGCGCGCGGGCAATGGAATGGCGAAGAGGTGGGCGTCATGCACGCCTGCGGGCACGACTGCCACGTCGCCATCTTGATGGGCGTGGCGCAGGTGCTGACGGGGCTGCGCGCGCAATTGCGTGGCAGCGTGAAGTTCATCTTCCAGCCCGCCGAAGAAATGCCGCCCGAAGGCGAAGACGGCGGCGCCAAGATGATGATCGCTGAGGGTGCGCTGGAAAAGCCCACGCCCAAGGCCATCTTTGGGCTGCACGTGACTTCGCGCTTGCCCACCGGCGTGGTTGGCTACCGGCCTGGCCCCACCATGGCCAGCAGCGACAAGCTCAAGATCACGGTGCATGGCCGCCAGACCCACGGCGCCGCGCCGTGGATGGGCGTGGACCCCATCGTCACGGCGGCGCAAGTCATCCTGGGTTTGCAGACCGTGGTCAGCCGCACGATAGACCTCACCGAAGAGCCCGCGGTGGTGACCATAGGCGCCATCAAGGGCGGCGTGCGCGAAAACATCATCCCCGACAGCGTGGAGATGCGCGGCACCATCCGCACCTTCAATGAAGAGATGCGCGACGACATCCACGAGCGTGTGACGACGCTGGCCGAGTTTGTCAGCCGCGGTTCACGCGCCAGCTGCAAGGTGTGCATAGACAAGAATTACCCGGTGACCATCAACGACCCAGAATTGACGGCTGCAATGGTGCCCACGCTGCAACGCGTCGCTGGCGAAAAGGGCCTGATGCTGGTGCCCAAGGTGACGGGCAGCGAAGACTTCAGTTTCTTCCAGCGCGTGGTGCCCGGCCTGTTCGTCTTTCTGGGCGTGACGCCTGCCGGTGTCGACCCCAAGAAGGCCGCGCCCAACCATTCACCGCGCTTTTATGCCGATGACAGCGGCCTGGCTTTGGGCGTGCGCACGCTGGCCCATCTGGCTTGCGACTACCTGGAAGCACAAGGCTGATTCGTCACGCAAGGGACAGCAGGCCGTGCGCACGGCACCTAGACTGCGCGTGTCCGCCCTTGCCCACGTCCAGCGCCATGCTCCCAGCCCACACCCGCATCGCCGTCATCAGCGCCACTTGGCACGCCGACTTGGTGAGCCAGGCGCGCGCGGCGTTGGTGGATGAATTGGCGCAGCACGGCGTGGCCGCCGCGCAGGTCGACTGCTTCGAGGTGCCAGGTGCATTTGAGATTCCGCTGCTCGCCCAGCGCATTGCGCAGCAGGGCCGGCATGCAGCCATCGTCGCTTGCGCGCTGGTCGTGGACGGCGGCATCTACCGCCATGAATATGTGGCCAGCGCGGTCATCGACGCTCTCATGCGCGTGCAGCTGGACAGCGGCGTGCCGGTGCTGTCGTGTGTGCTGACGCCGCAGGCCTTTCACGAACACGCCGACCACCAAAGATTCTTTGCCGAGCACCTGGTGGGCAAGGGGCGGCATGCGGCGCAGGCTTGTGTGCAGGTGCTGGCCGCGCATGCCACGGTGGGGGCAGCGCTCGTGGGCTAAATCGCCGCAGCGTCAATCACGACTATCGCCGCCTGTCGCTGCGCCAGCGGCAAGAACGAATGCAGCGCCGCCTGGCGCGCCATGGCCAGCAAATCGGCGCGTGTCAACGGCGTGTGACGCAGCAACTCGGCGGCTTCAGAGCTGTGCGTGATGCAGCTCATCAAGCGGTTGTCGGTGTGGTAACTCAGGCTCAAGCCGGCTCGCCACAAGGCGGTGATGGGATGCGCGGCGATGGACGCCGCAGCACCCGTGTGCACATTGCTGGTGGGGCAGACCTCCAGGTGCAAGCCCAGCTTGCGCGCCTCATCGACCAGGCCGCGCAGCGCCGGGTCGTTCAGCGCATCCACCAGTCGCACGCCGTGGCCGATGCGCGTGGCGCCCAGGCGCGCCGCTTCCAGCACACGCGCTGCTCCATCGGCTTCACCGGCGTGCAAGGTCAGCGCCAGGCCAGCGTCGCGCGCCAGCTTCAGCGCTGCGGCATGCTCGCCGGGCGGGTAGCCCAGTTCAGGCCCGGCCAGATCGAACCCCACCACGCCTTGGTGCTGGTACTGGACGGCCAGACGCACCGCGCGTTCGGTTTGCGACGGCGGCAGGTGGCGCATGGCGCAGACGATCAAGCCGCTGGGTAAATGGCAGTCGCGCAGGCCTTGGAGCAGTGCTTCGACACTGGCTTGGCCGCCTACGCCATGGGCTTCAAACAGCAGCGGCGCGATACGAAATTCAGCCAGCACGGCGCCGTCTTCTTGCGCATCCTGCGCGGCTTCGAAAGCGACCTGGCGCATGGCGTCTGGGCTGGCCATGGCGGCCACCGTCAAGGCAAAACCTTGCAGGTATTTTTCCAGGCTGCCGGCATTGGCGTTGGCCTTGAACCAGGCGGCCAGACTGGCTTCGTCGGGTGCGGGTGGTGTGATGCCCCGTTGGTGCAGCAGTTGCAGCAAGGTGGCCACACGCAGGCCGCCGTCCAGGTGTTCGTGCAGCAGCACTTTGGGCAAGGCAGCCGCGATGCGGTCGGCGCAGGAGTGGGTATCGGCGTTCATAGGCACATGCTAGCGAGGCTTTTTTGACTGTCCCAAGAATCGCCCCAAGCTTGGCCCCCAACCCCGGCCAAACCGCCCATGTCCCTAGGGCGAACCGGGACAGTCCCACGGCCCGAGTCTTGCTATCCTGACCCTATCCACACCTTAGCGATACCCAGGAGGCTTTTGCCATGTTTTTCAAGACCACTTTGCTCGTTGCCGCGCTGACTGCCGCCACCAGCGCCTGGGCCGAACCCGCTGTCATCTATGACATGGGCGGCAAGTTCGACAAGTCCTTCAACCAGGCCGGCTTCGACGGCGCCGAAAAATGGAAAAAAGAGACGGGCAAGGCTTAC
>JANNEX010000670.1:0-19647 GCA_031379155.1 Rubrivivax sp. | reverse complement strand
GCGTCGAGGGCCTTTTGATAGCGGTTGGCGTGTGAACGCTCGGCCTTGGCCAGCGTCTCAAACCAGTCGGCAATTTCGTCAAAGCCTTCTTCGCGCGCCTGCTTGGCCATGCCCGGGTACATGTCGGTGTACTCGTGCGTTTCGCCGGCCACGGCGGCGGCCAGGTTCTGGCGGCTGTTGCCTATGGGCAGGCCGGTGGCCGGGTCGCCCGAGCCGTTTTCCAGGAATTCAAGGTGGCCGTGCGCGTGGCCGGTTTCACCTTCGGCGGTGCTGCGAAACAGCATCGCCACATCGTTTTGGCCTTCCACGTCAGCCTTGTTGGCGAAGTAGAGGTAACGGCGGTTGGCCTGAGATTCGCCAGCGAAGGCGTCCTTCAGGTTCTGTTCGGTTTTCGAACCTTTCAAGCCCATGGGGTGCTCCTGTGTTCAACGTTGAGTGGCTCGCCTGTGCCAGCGCGACCGGACGCAACGGTAACAAACTTGGCCGGCCTGCGGCCAATACAAAGCTTCAATGCGGGCTATAGCCGGGAGCAGGCGCCAAGCAGCGGCGCCAAGCACAGCCCAAATCAGCTCAGCGCAGGCCCAGCAGGCGCAGCGCCAGCGCATGCACGCGGTGCGCGGGGTCGGCCAGCCGGTTAAGCACGGTGAAGTGGTTGGCGAGCGGCACCGTCTCACACACCGGCACGGCCGTGGGGCCCCAGACATCGCGAATGAGGTGGTTCTGGCGCAGGAACTCATCACTCTCGTCCAGACCCACGGCGGCATACAACTTGGCCGCCTTGGGGCGCGGGAAAAAGGCCGGGCTCAGGCGCGCCACCGACGAAGGCGTGAGCTTCAGGTCAGCTTGCAGCATGGGCGTGTGGCGGATGGGCTCCAGGTCATACAGGCCCGACAGGGCCAGCGCGCCGGCAAAGGGCTGCGCGGGCAAGGCTTCGTCCACCTCTTTCCAGCGGCAGCACAGCAGCATGCTGACCAAGTGGCCCCCGGCTGAGTGGCCGGCCAGCGCGATGCGCGAAGCGTCGCCGCCAAAGGAAGCCGCGTTGTGCCACACCCAGGCCAGTGCACGCGCCATTTGCAGCGTGATGTGCTCAATGCTGACCGCAGGGCACAGCGCATAGTTGGGCACCACCACCGTCGCGCCGGCGGCGTTGAAGGCCGGCGCCACGAAAGAAAAGTCGGCCTTGTCCAGCGCGCGCCAGTAGCCGCCGTGGATGAACATCAATACCGGCGCTTGGGGCTGCGCGGCGGGGAAGATGTCCAGCGTTTCGTTCGCGCCTGGGCCGTAGCGCACATCCAGGCGCGCCGACGGGGCGGCACTGCGTGCCAGCGTTGAGGCTTGCGCCCACTTGGTCAGTTCCTGCGCGTAGTTGGCCACCCGACCACGGTTGTCGTACTGGGCGTCGAGCCAGGCGGGGTCTAGGCGTTGGCGCATGCGGGGCTCCTGGGGTGCGAAAGCGCGGCGATGTTAAACGTGGGCACCGCGCACCCGTCAGCGGCCCACGCCAGGCCCCAGCAGCGCACCCACGCATGGCCGCACCAGATCGGCCACACGTTGTGCACCCAGGTCCGTGAAATGCATGTCGTCGTAGTAAAGCTCGCGCTGCGGCGGCATGCCCGCAGCCAAGTCACACAGGCCATGACCTTCACGCGCGGCGAAGTCCTTGAGGTGCTGGCGATAGAGCTGCGCGATGTGAACCATGGAAGGCAGATCGAGGCCATAGCTGGCATAGGGCGGCGTCATCCAAAACAGCGCCTCCAGGTCTGCCGGCGGCGGCGGCGGGCCGTAGGCATGGGGCTGGGTCAAGAAGAGGCAACGCAAACGCTCTTCGCGGCACAGCACGCCCAGGCTCTGCACCTCTGCGGCATAGGCGGGCGCGACGGCTTGCGGGAGGAAGCTGTGGCGGGGCTGGCGGTCGCTGTGCCTGCTGCGGCCAGGCGCAAAGTCTTGCGGCCCGTCTATCTTTCGACTCGTATCAGCCCAACTGGTGCCGCCCGAACTGCGGCGCAGCGGAGAAATCACCAGGCTGTCCAGCACCCGTGGCAAGGCCGTGACGCGAAAGGGCAGCGGCTTCCAGGCGTCGAACCCGGGTTCATGGTGCAAGCGAATATGGCGGTTCCAGTCATTGCCGCCCAGCAAGATGAGCACCAGGTCGGGCTTGAGCGGCGCCACCACTTGCAGCGTGGCCACATGGTTGGCGGCACGTAAGCCCGACAGCCCCGTGTTGATGACGTGCACCCCGGGCCAATCGCTCGCCAAGGCCTGCTGCAGCCGGTGCGTCCAGGTAGCGCGGTCGTCGAGCATGATGTCTTCGGTGGTCGAGCCGCCTATGGCCACCACGCGCAGGCCCTGCTTGCTGCTGTAGTCCACCGGCGGCTGCACGCGCCAGCCGCGCTCATCGGTGCTGATTTGGCGCACCCCACGCGCATAGCCGGGGATGCTGTCGGTGCCGACCTTGACACTGGCTTTCATGCCCGGGGGCAGCGCCACATAGTTGCCGCGCAACAGCGGCGTGATGAGTGATTGCGCAACCACAAAAAGGCCAAACCACAAGCCGTTGACACGCCACTGCGCCGAGCGCGCTGCTTGCAGCAGCAAGGGCAGGCCAAACACAGCCACCGTCACGGCGCCCCAGGTGCGCGAAGCCCAGTCTTCGCTGAACAATCCAAAAGCCAACATGGCGGCGGCCAGAGCCCAGCCCAGCGCGCGCAAACCTCGGCTGGGAGCAGCAGAGTCGGCTTTGAGGGCGGTTTCGTTCATGGCGCACCTGGGGGTTTGAACGGCGCCGGGGCGAACAGCGCTTGCTGCCAGGCGTGCGCCGCCAGCGTGGCGCTGTCGGTGCTGAAATGACAGCCGTCATAGCGGTCTTGGGGGCCAAAGAACGCGTCCATGTCGGGGCCGGCACGCACACCGGGCAGCTCTTGCGGCAGCGCCTCTTGCACCGAGCGCACCGCAGGGTTGCTGCGCTTTTGGCACCTCGTGGCCTGAGCCACCCACAACGGTGCTTGCAGGCCCAGGCCGCGCAGTTCTTGCAGCAAGCGCACAAAGTCGCGCCGGTAGTCGGCAGCGCTGGTTTGTTTAAAAGAGTCGGCCTCGCCCTGATACCAGATGGCATGGCTGGGCTCGAGCTTGGCCGCGCGCAGGGCCAGCAGTGTGCGGCGCAGGCGCTCGCTCAACTCAGGGTGGTGCAGCCACTGCGCGATGGCCGTGGCGTTCACCGCCAAGGGCACAAACAGCACGCCCTCATAAGCCGCGCTGCCAACGATGAGCGGGCCTAGCCTCGTCCACAAGCTGCCACCATCGCCCGAAGCGCCCGGCAATGGGTCAGCCGCTTCGAAGCAGCGCCCTTCATGCCAGGCGTAGACGCCAGGCCCGCCCGTGGCCCGGCTTTGCACGTGGTTGGCGGCGTTGGACTGGCCCAGCACCAGCACCACCATCAGGCGCTGCCCGGGGGCTGTCAGGCGGCCGCAGTCCAGCGCATGCTGCTGCGGCGCGGGCAGCGCCAGTGCCGCCAGCGGGCGACGAAATTCTTCACCCGCACGCCAGGCATGCCAAGCCGCTGCGCCTGCCAAGCCCAGCATCAGGGCTGCCAACACAACCATGACGGAACTGCGCAACATGCCTTGGCCGCGCATTCAATCCAGTTCGAAAGCCGTCTCGTAGTTCACCTTCAGCGCCGGATCTTGCGCGGCCTTGCGCAACAGGCAGTTGCCCACGGCCAGCAATTCGATGTCGGTACCCATGAAACAGCGAAAGGCATCCTCGGGCGTGCACACGATGGGCTCACCCCGCACGTTAAAGCTGGTGTTGACGACGATGGGGCAGCCAGTGATGACTCCGAAGCGACGAATCAGCTCGTGGTAAACCGGGTTGGTGTCGGCATGCACGGTCTGTATGCGCGCCGAATAGTCCACATGCGTGACGGCCGGGATGCTGGAGCGCGGCACGTTGAGCTTGGCTATGCCAAAGAGCTGCTTTTCCGAATCCGTCATGGGGATGCGATGGCGCTCCAGCACGTCGGCCACCAGCAGCATGTAGGGGCTGTCACCGTCCAGGTCAAACCAGTCGGCCACGTTTTCACGCAACACCGCCGGCGCAAACGGGCGAAAGGACTCGCGGTATTTGACCTTCAGGTTAAGCAGCTTTTGCATGCTGGGCGAACGCGGGTCGCCCAGGATGGAGCGCCCACCCAGCGCGCGTGGACCGAACTCCATGCGCCCCTGGTGCCAGCCCAACGCCTGGCCCTGGGCCAGTGCCTGAGCGCAGGCGTCAAGCATGGCGCTCTCGCTCAAGACTTCAAAGCGTGCGCCAGCGGCGCGCAGGCGCTGCTCGATGTCGACCTGCTCGTAGCTGGGGCCTAGGTAGGCGCCGCGCATGGCGTCACCCGTGGCCGCCACGCTGCGTGGCTGATTGAGCTGCAAGTGCGCAGCGGCCAGCGCCGCGCCCACCGCGCCACCGGCGTCACCGGCGGCAGGCTGGATCCACACACTTTCAAAGTCATGCTGGCGCAACAGCTTGCCATTGGCCACGCAGTTCAACGCCACGCCACCGGCCAGGCACAGCTTGCGTTCGCCGGTTTCGCGCGCGATGGAGCGCGCCAGCTTGAGCACCACCTCTTCGGTGATGGCTTGCACGGAAGCCGCCAGGTCCATCTCACGCTGTTGCAGCCTTTGCTCAGGCTTGCGCGGCGGCGCGCCAAACAGCGCGTCGAACTTGGGCGAGGTCATGGTCAGACCGGTGCAGTAATCAAAGTAGTCCAGGTTGAGCCGAAATGTCCCGTCGTCCTTGATGTCAATGATGTGTTCGCGTATTTGCTGCACATAGCGCGGCTCGCCGTAGGGCGCCAGCCCCATGACCTTGTACTCACCCGAATTGACCTTGAAGCCGGTGTAGTAGGTGAAGGCCGAATAGAGCAGGCCCAGTGAATGCGGGAAGTGGATCTCCTTGATGACTTGCAGGCTGGCGCCGCGCCCCAAGGCCAGCGAGCTGGTGGTCCATTCACCGACGCCGTCCATGGTGAGCACCGCCGCCGACTCGAAAGGCGAGGGATAAAACGCACTCGCCGCGTGGCTGAGGTGATGTTCTGAAAACAGCAGGCGCTGGCGCCAGTCCACGCTGGGCTCGAGCTTTTTCAGCTCGTCGCAGAGCAGGCGCTTTTGGAACAGCTTTTCTTGCAGCCACAGCGGCAGCGCCTGGCGAAATGAGGTGAAGCCACGCGGCGCAAATGCCAGGTAGGTTTCAAGCAGCCGCTCAAACTTGAGAAAGGGCTTGTCATAGAAGGCGACATGGTCGATGGACTTCAGGTCGGTGCCACCACAGGCCAGCACGGCCTGTATGGCCTGCACCGGAAAACCCGGATCGTGCTTGCGCCGCGTAAAGCGCTCTTCCTGCGCCGCCGCCAGCAGCACGCCGTCTTGCACCAAGGCCGCTGCGCTGTCGTGATAGAAGGCCGACAAGCCAAGGATGCGCATGGCCTAGAACAGCGTGTAGATGAAGGGCGCGATGGCCGAGCCCTTGGCCAGGATGAGCAGCCCACCCAGGCCCACCATGACCAGAATCAGCGGCAGCATCCAAAACTTGCGCCGCGCCCGCAGGAAGCGCCAGATTTCGCTCAAAAAGTCCATCGTTGGGTCTCCGCTTTCAAGCATTCAAAACTGTTCGTCCAGGCTGCCCGGCGCCGGACCGGGTGGCTGGCGCGGCACCCAATAGCTGGCGGCAGCCGGCTCCCAACGGCGGCGCATCTCGTCGCGCCCGATTAGGCGCATGAAGAGCGCCACCGGTGTCAGGATGGCAAAAAACATAACGCCAAGAATGAGTGGGCTGAAGATGCGGTGCAGCAAAGCCGCCAGTTGCATCCACTTGCGGTTCAAGGGTGTCAAGGCCGCCGGTGCGGTCAGCGTCACCAGGGCCACACCCGCGCTGGCGGCAATGAAGCCTGGATACCAGGCGCTGCCGCGCCACAGGCTGAGGCCAGCCAGCAGCGCAAAAAAGACGACGAAGACCAGACCAAACTGGCGATTGGAAGGCAGTACTGGCTCAACTGGATCAGACATCAGTGCCCCCCGGCGGCGCGCCCAACTGAGCGTGCCAATGGTGGTCAGTATGCCAGCGGCAAAGATGGCCATCACTCCCCCAAATGCGGCGCGCGGGTAATCCTCAGGCCGGCCTGACCATGCCTTGGGTGCCCTTGATTTACCGCGCTGGCCCGGTGCTAAACTGCGCGCCTCGCGTGGGGGGGTAGCTCAGCTGGGAGAGCGTCGCGTTCGCAATGCGAAGGTCGGGAGTTCGATCCTCCTCCTCTCCACCACTCGAAGATGAAGGCCCGCAGGCCGCCGCCAGCTACGGCATGTGCATCGCCTGCGCCAGGTGGCTGTAAATCGTTGACACCCGGCGCAGGTGGCGCGACTCGGGATGGGTCAACAGCCACAGTTCGGTTTCGGCATCCTCCAGCGGCTCGGTCAGGCGCACGACATCGCTGCGCCCTTGGGCCAGGAACAGGGGCACGATGCCCACTCCCAGCCCCAGCGCCACCAACTCCAGCACGGACAGAATGCTGCTGACCCGGTAGCGTGGCGCGGCCTTGGGGAAGTGGCGCTTGCGCCAGACCACCGAAGGGTGTTCGGGCAGCGCGTCGTCGGGCGCAATCCAGTCTGACTTGCCCGCCTCGACATCGGCCAAGCTGCGCACGCTGCCCTTTTTGGCCGCGTACAGCGCCACGCGTATGGGCCCGATGTGTTTGCCCACCAGGTGCTGCGGCGGGCGTTTGGTGGCACGCACGGCAATGTCGGCGTCGCGCCGTGTCAGGCTGGCCAGTTCATTGCCGGTGTGCAGCTCGTAGCTCAGCAGCGGGTGCAGCTTGTGCAGGCTGCGCAGCGAGGGTGCCAGCAGGCCGTGCAGGATGGTGTCGGTGCTGGTGATGCGCACGCTGCCAGAGATCTGCGCCGGCGCCGCTTCGACACAAGAGCGCGCGGCCTCGAGCGCCACTTCCATGTGCTCGGCGTGCTCGGCCAACTCGCGGGCCAGCTCGGTGGCCTGGTAGCCCGAACGTGTGCGTTCAAACAGTGCCCGGCCCATACCGCGTTCAATGCGCTGCAGAGATCGGAACACCGTGGATGCATCGACACCCAGCCGTTCACCCGCCGTGGCCAGGGTGGCGCCGCGCACCAGCGCGAGTGTCACTTCCAAATCGGCCGGGCTCATTTTGAATTGCGTCTTTGCAATCATTGTTTGCCGATCAGCATATTCTCATTTCCGTTTCGCAATCATACAGTCGGCACCTTCGCAACCCACCCAGAGCCCCACCATGAACCCGCCCCTCTCTTCTTCCACGCAACTGGGCATCACGCTGCTGCGTGTCAGCCTGGGTGCCATGTGGATGGCACACGCGCTGCTCAAGTTGCTGGTCTTCACCCTGCCAGGCACGGCGCAGTACTTCGTGAGCATCGGCTTTGCGGGCTTTTTGGCCTATCCGGTGTTTGCGGCAGAACTGCTGGGCGGCATTGCACTGCTACTGGGTGTTTACGCACGCCAGGCCGCGCTGGCCCTGGTGCCAGTGATGGCTGTCGCGGCCTGGGTGCATGCACCCAACGGCTGGGCCCACACCAGCGTGGGTGGCGGCTGGGAGTACCCGGTGTTCCTGATCGTCGTGTCCATCGCGCTGTGGCTGCTGGGCGACGGCGCTGCGGCCATCAAGCGCAATGCTTTGTGGGTTCCTCGATGGGGTACACGGTGAGCACGCTGAGCCGTCCCAAGGGCGAACACTGGAGTGTGCAGCACGAAGGCACCTCCGTCAGTGCGCCCCTGGTACTGGTGTCGCACACGCTGTGCCCCTATGTGCAGCGTGCGGCCATCGTGCTGGCAGAAAAGGGCCTGCCCTTTGAGCGACGCGACATTGATCTGGCGCACAAGCCTGACTGGTTCTTGAAGGTCTCACCCTTGGGCAAAACACCGGTGCTGATCGTGGGCGAGCACGCCATCTTCGAGTCCGCTGTGATCTGCGAATACCTGGAAGACACCACGCTGCCTCGCCTGCACCCGGCAAACGCGCTGCAGCGTGCGCAGCACCGTTCGTGGATGGAATTTGGCTCGGCGCTGCTGAACCTCATCGCCGCGTTCTACAACGCCGCCGACGAAGCCGCGTTGCTGGCGCGGGCCGCCGACATCCGCGCCCGGCTGGCGCAGCTTGAGGCCGCGCTTGGCAGCGGCCCCAATTTCGCGGGCGTGTCCTTCAGCATCGTCGACGCGGTGTTCGGGCCGGTGTTTCGCTACTTCGATGTTTTCGACACCATTGCAGACTTCGGTTTTTGGCTCGGCTTGGCTAAGCTTGCGCGCTGGCGCGGCGCGCTGGCGTTGCGGCCGTCGGTGGCCGGGGCCGTGCGCCCGGACTACCCGGCGCTGCTGGCCCAGTTTTTGTTGGCCCGACACTCGGCACTGTCGCGGCGCATGAGCGCCGCTTCTTCAGCTTCGTCAATCACCCAGACCCCACGCAAAACACCTTGAGCGAACGCCTACTGATCCGCGAACTGCTCGAGAACTGGGCCGTGTGGCGCGACGCCGGTGACTGGGAACGTTTTGCCACTGTGTGGCACGACGACGGCGTCATGATGGCCACTTGGTTCCAGGGCCCCGCGCGCGACTTCATCCGCGTCACGCAAGAAGGCTGGGCCAAGGGTGTGAGCATCCTGCACTTTTTGGGTGGCAGTGCGGTAGAGGTCAACGGCACGCGCGCCATCGCGCAGACCAAGATGACCATCTCACAGCGTGGTCTGGTGCAAGGCGTGCCGTGCGACGTGGTGTGCACGGGCCGTTTTTATGACTTCCTGGAAAAGCGCGAAGGCCGCTGGGGTTTGGTGCTGCGCCAGCCCATCTACGAGAAGGACCGCGTCGATGCTGTCGACCCCGCCGCACGCTTGGAAATAGACCCTGCTGCCTTGGCCAAGTTTCCCGCCGGCTATCGCCACCTGGCCTTTATCCAGACGCAGCTTGGCTACACCGTGAAGATGGACATGCCGCAGTTGACGGGGCCCGAAGTGCAAGCCTTGTATGCCAGGGGCAAGACCTGGCTGGCGCCAGACGTTTGAGGGCCAACTCAGTCAGCCAAGACGGACGTTAGCTTTTCAGCGCTGATAGGACGTGTCCACCACGTCCACCAGCCGGCGCATGGCGTCAAAGGCATCTTGGCCAGCGCCGTAGCGCTTGTCGAATTGCAGCGAATCGCGCACACAAGCCTCAAGCACCGGCGTGGCTATCGGTCGCGCCGCGCCCATGGACAAAGTGGCCAGCTGCACCTCGCACGCGCGCTGCACCAGCCACATCAGTGCAAAGGCCTGGGCCACGCTGTGGCCCATCACCACCGGGCCGTGGTTGCGCAGCAGCAGCACCGGCTGGCCGGCGGCACTGGCCAGGATGCGCGCGCCTTCGTCGGCATGCACAGTGATGCCCTCGAAGTCGTGATACGCCACCTTGCCGTAAAGCTGCGCAGCGTAGAAGTTGGTGTACGACAAGCCTTCATCCAGACAGCAGACCGCCATGGTCGGCGTGGTGTGCACATGCATCACGCAGTGCGCATCAGGCTGGGTGCGGTGAATGGCGCCGTGGAAGGTGAAACCTGCGGGGTTGATGGGCCAGCGGGTTTCGCCCATGAAGTCGCCCACGATCTGGCCCTGCGCGTCCACTTTCACCAGGTTGGACGCGCAGACCTCGCTGTAGTGCAGCCCGAATGGGTTGAGCAAGATGTGGCCTTCGGGCCCGGGCACGCGCAGCGAGATGTGGTTGTAGATCAGCTCGGTCCAGCCCAAGCGGTCGAAGACGCGGTAGCAGGCCGCCAGCTCAACGCGGGCAGCCCACTCTTCGGGGTTCATGTGGATGGGGTGTGTCATGTCAGGGCACTCACACAAAACGGAAGGACACGGTGCCCAGCGGCCCGTAATCGGCATGCAAGGTGTCACCGGCCACTGCCGTCGTGGGACGGGTGAAAGAGCCGGCCAGCACCACGTCGCCCGCACGCAGTTGTTCGCCCTGCGGCGCCAGTCTGTTGGCCAACCAGGCCACACCCGTGGCCGGGTGATTCAAGACTGCCGCAGCCAGCCCGGTTTCTTCGATGACACCGTTCTTGAAGAGCATGGCGCCCACCCAGCGCAGGTCCACCGCGTCGGGCCGCACGGGTCGGCCACCCATCACGATGCCCGCGTTGGCGGCAAAGTCGCTGATGGTGTCAACCACCTTGCGCGGCGCCTTGGTGTCGCGGTCGAACTGTTCGATGCGCGCGTCGATGATTTCCAGCGCCGGGCACACGTAGTCGGTAGCGGCCAGCACGTCCACCAACGTCACGCCTGGGCCCTTGAGAGGCCTGGCCAGCACGAAGGCGAGTTCAACTTCGACACGTGGCGCAATGAAGCGGCTGATGTTGATGTCGCCGCCTTGTTCGATGAACATGTCGTCCATCAATGGCGCGCTGTCAGGCTCATTGATCTGGCTGGACAACTGCATGGCGCGTGAGGTGAGGCCAATCTTGCGACCCTGGATGACACGGCCGTCGGTCAACTCCAAAGCCACCCAGGCGCGCTGGACGGCGTAGGCGTCATCGATGGTCATGCCCGGGTGGCGCTTGGAGAAGTGACGCAACTGCGTGCGTGACTTGCGCGCTGCGTACAACTCCTGTGCCAGCGAATTAACGATGCCTGGTGCGAGCATGGATCACGCCTTGTTGAAGATCGGATGCAAGTTGCCCAGCTTGACGTCAAAGACCTCATGGCCTTCGTCAACCTGCACCGTGATGCCCAGTTTGCGCTGTGCCAGCAGCGGCGCAAAGTGGCTGCGGGTGGCTGTTGCCAGGGCCTCACCCGTGGCGCGTTGCACGGCCAGGCTGCGGCCACGCGCCATGCGCGCCTGCACATAGATGAAGCCATGTTCGCCACTGCCATCGGCGACGGCGCTGTGCGCCGCCGGATAGGCGAAGACACGCACACCGGCGATGGGAAAAACGGCTTGCTGGGCTTCGTCGCGCACAGCCAGCAGTGCGTCGGCGGCAGCACGGCAATAACGGCCCATGTCAGCGGCGGCTTCCAGGTCAGCGGTGTAGAGAATGACGACGTGGGGCATGCCAATTTCCTAGAGTCGAGGTGCTGCCTGGATGGCTGAACGTGGCTCACCGATGCCGCTCAAGTTGGCCGCTAGCTTGGACACCGGAAACACGGCGTTGATCTGCCCCGTGCCCGAGCTGGGGAAAAACGGCGTCAGCACTTCCACAGGCTGGTCATAGTGGTGCCAGCCCAAAGCGCCCAGCAGCATGGCGGTGTCGTGCATGAAACCTTCGCCGTGGCCTTTGGCGGCGTACTCGGGCAGCATGTCGCAGAAGTCAGGCCACTGGGCCTGCTGCCACATCTGGACCACGCTGTGGTCCAGGCGTTCCAGGAAGGGGCTCCACATCTTGTCGCGGTACTCGTCCGCCGTGCCGTTTTGCGCAAAGCGGTGGCTGAGCGAGCCGCTGGCCAAGAAGGCCACGCTGCCGTCGTAGTGGTCTTCCACGGCACGCCGAAAAGCCCAGCCCAGGCGCGCGCTTTCAGCCAGCGAGTGCACCATGCACAGAGCCGAGACCGAGACGACCTTGAAGCGCTGGTCGGCGTTCATGTAGCGCATGGGCACCAGGGTGCCGTACTCGGGCGCCAGCGTGGTGGCCGGGTGGGCCAAGGTGGTCACGCCGTGTTCGTTGGCGCTGCGTGCCAGCAGTTGCCCCAGCTTCGGGTTGCCAGGGAACTCATAGGGCAGGTTGCTGATGAAGTGCGGCAACTCGTTGCTGGTGTAGACGCCTTTGAAATGCGGCGCGCAGTTGATGTGGTAGCCGGCATTGACCAGCCAGTGCGTGTCAAAGACGACGATGGTGTCGACGCCCAAAGCGCGGCAGCGGCGGCCGATTTCAATGTGGCCGTCGATCGCCGCCTGGCGTTTGCCTTTACCGGGGCCGTCGATTTCGCTCAAGTACATCGACGGCACATGCGTGATCTTGGCGGCCAGTGCCAGCGTGCCCATCGCGTCAGCCCGTTTGCGCAATGAGTTGCACCACCAACAAGACCCACATCACGGCCAGCAGCACGGTGCTGGCCAGGTAGACCTTGAAGCGATGCATGACTTTGTTGTAGCCCAGGTGGATGAAGCTGTGGGCGTAGCGAAGTGCCACATACAACCAGGCCAGCGCGACAAACAGCGTGCTGCTGGTCTGTGTGGCCAGCAGCGCCAGGCACAGCACGTAAAACAGCACCGGTGCTTCAAACAGGTTCTTGAAATTGTCGGCGCCGCGCGTGTTTTCCAGCGCCGCCGCCAACTGCGTGCTGCTGGGGAACTTTTGCGGGTGGATGCGCCGCGTCATCATCTCGCGCACCCGTTCGCGCAGCATCAACGCCATCACGATCATGACCAGCAGCACCATGGCGGCCACGGGATAGAGGATCTGCACGTGTCCTGTCGATGTCATCAAGCGCCCCAACGAGGAATGTGGTGTGAACCCAGGCTGACGGCCACGTTTTTGGGTTCGAGAAAAACTTCGTAGCTCCAGGTGCCACCTTCGCGCCCAGTGCCGCTGGCTTTGGTGCCGCCAAAGGGCTGGCGCAGATCACGCACATTTTGGCTGTTGACGAAGCACATGCCAGCTTCAATGGCTGCCGCCACACGGTGTGCGCGGCCGAGATTTTCAGTCCACACGTAGCTGCTCAAGCCGTAGGCAATGTCATTGGCTTGCGCGATGGCGTCGGCTTCGTCGGTGAAAGGAATCAGGCAGGCCACGGGGCCGAAGATTTCTTCTTGGGCGATGCGCATGCGGTTGCCTACGTCGGCGAACACCGTGGGCTTGACGAAGTTGCCCTTGTGCAAGTGGGCCGGCAAGTCGGGCGCATCAAGCCCGCCGCACAGCAGCGTGGCGCCTTCCTTGGGGCCCAGCTCGATGTAACTGCGCACCTTGGCCAAGTGCGCTGCGCTGATCATGGGGCCGACGATGGTCTTCTCGTCCAGCGGGTCACCCACCACGATGCGCTGGGCACGCTGCACAAACTTGGCGACGAAGTCGGCGTAGATGTCTTGCTGCACCATGATGCGGCTGCCCGCCGTGCAGCGTTCGCCGTTGTTGCTGAAGATCATGAAGACGGCGGCGTCCAGCGCGCGCGCCATGTCGGCATCGTCAAAAATCACGAAGGGGCTTTTGCCACCCAGTTCCATGCTGAACTTTTTCAAGCCCGCCGCTTGAACTATTCGGTTGCCCGTGGCCGTGCTGCCGGTGAAGCTGATGGCACGCACGTCGGGGTGGCGGCACAGCGGCTCGCCCGCGTCTTTGCCGGTGCCGTGCACGATGTTGAGCACGCCGGGCGGGATGCCGGCTTGCAGCGCCAGCTCCCCCAGGCGCGCCGCGCTCATGGGTGACAGCTCACTCATCTTCAGCACCGCCGTGTTGCCAAAGGCCAGCGCGGGTGCGACCTTCCAGGTCGCCGTCATGAAAGGCACGTTCCAGGGGCTGATCAGTGCACACACGCCCACCGGATGGAACAGCGTGTAGTTCAGGTGCGTGGGCGTGGGGTAGGTGTGGCCGTCCACACGCGTGCACATCTCGGCGAAGTAGTAAAAATTGTCGGCCGCGCGTGGGATGAGTTGTTTGCCCGTCTGGGCGATGACCTGGCCGGTGTCTTGGGTTTCGGTGCGCGCAATCTCTGGCACATGGGCGGCGATGAGGTCACCCAGTTTGCGCATTAGCTTTGCGCGTTCGGTGGCCGCCAGGCCAGCCCATTGGGGGAAGGCGGCTTTGGCGGCCGCCACGGCGGCGTTGACTTCGGCCTGCCCACCCGCCGCCACGGTGGCCAGCAGGTCTTGCGTCGCCGGGTTGACGGTCTCAAAGCGCTCGGCGCTGTCCACGGCCTTGCCGTTGATGAGGTGCTGAATGTGCATGGTTCTCTATCGTGCGAAGCTGTCGTCGCCGACCAGGGTGTTGTGCAGGCGGCCGATGCCCTCAATCTCGCACACCACTTCGTCGCCAGCATTCACATTGGAGACACCGTCGGGCGTGCCGGTCAGGATCACGTCGCCGGCTTGCAGGGTCATGAAGCTGCTCAGGTATTCAATCAACGTTGCCACATCACTGACCATGTCGCGGGTGTGGCCCTGCTGTTTGAGTTGGCCGTTGACGCAGGTGCGCAGCGCCAGTGCTTGGGGGTCGGGCAGATCAGCCGCGTCCACCAGCCAGGGGCCTAGCGCAGTGGCGCCGTCGCGATTTTTCACGCGCAAGTTGGGGCGGTACCAGTTTTCCAGATAGTCGCGCACGGCGTAGTCGTTGCACACGGTGTAGCCGGCCACGTGTTGCAAGGCCTGTTGGCGCGTCACGCGGCGCGCGGTTTTGCCAACGACCACGGCCAACTCGCATTCATAGTGCATGAAGGCGGCGTCAGCGGGCCTGCGTGTCAGGCCACGGTGGCCGATGAGCGAACCGGGGCCTTTGAAAAACACCAGCGGTTCGTCGCTCGCTTTCAGGGTTAGCTCTTTGGACAACTCTTTGACGTGGTCGGCGTAGTTCAGGCCCAGCGCGATGATGCTGCCCACCTCGAAAGGCGGCAGCCACACGACATCGGCTTCGGCCAGCACGCGGCCGTCGGCCAGGCGCAGTTGGCCGGGCTCTTTGTGCGGGAAGGCGGTGTGGATGGCACCGGCGAAGGCGACACGGGCGGTCCTCAAGGCAGCACCTTTTGGGCCACAACGCGATGGTGCAAGCTGCCCAAGCCGTCGATGTGCAAGCCCACATGCTGCCCCGCCCACACCAGCGGCGCGCCGTGGCCACGGCCCAGCGACAGCACATCGCCGGTTTGCAGTGTCATGAATTCGGTCACGTCGGCCAACAGTTGCGCCACGCCGCGCACACGCTGGCCCGTGCTGCTGCTCTGCGCGGTTTGGCCGTCGATGGTGACGCGCACGGTCAGCGTGTCGGGGTCGGCCACTTCGTGTGCCGGCACTATGTGGTGTGACAGCGGGCAAAAGCCATCGCGCGCGCGCAGCCGCAGCGCCGGCCGGTAGTGGCTGGTCAAAGGCAGGGTGACTTCGCCCATCAACACATAGCCGGCGACAAAATCCAGCGCCTGCTGCACCGGCACGCGGCAAGCGACACGGCCGATGACGATGCCTAACGCAGCACCGACGTGCAGGGCTGTGGTGCCTGCTGGCAGGTACAGCACATCACCATCGGCCGCCAACATGTGGCTTGGCATCACCGACAGCACTGGCGCTTGCGGCGGCGCTTTGTAGGGCGCTTGATGCACGGCGTCGCCCAGCGCGGCCAGCTCTGGCCTGTGGTTGAGCAAGGCACCGTAGACGCTGCCGCTCAAGCGCCAAGGTGAGGTGGTCAGTTTGCGGTCAAGCATCGAAGGTCCAAGTTCTCAGGCCATTTTTACGGCCGTGCCGCTGACGGCCACCAACATCATGCCGTTGGTCTCGCCCATCACGGCGTAGTCAAAGTCCAGGCCCACGATGCCATCGGCGCCCATTTCTTTGGCGGCTTCAATCATGTCGTTCAGCGCCGCTTCCCGCGCGCCAGCCAAGGCGCGTTCGTAGCCACCGGCGCGGCCACCCACCACGTCGCGCACCGAAGAAAACAGGTCACGAAAAATGTTGGCGCCAATGATGGCTTCACCGTTGACGACGCCCAGGTAGTGGGCAACGCGCGGGGCGTCACCCACCGGCACGATGGTGGCCAGGAAAAAGCCTTCGTCCTTTTTGGAAAACCAACCCATGTTTGACCTCACTGCTGCCTGAACAAGACAGCGACGATAGCCGCCTTCCAAGCCGGTGGTCGTGGGCACCCGTAGGTAGCACGCTATCACCCACACGCGCAGGCAATTCCAATAATGGCGGCACCTCCATCACCTGCAAAAACCCCATGACATCTGCACCGACTGCGGGGCCCCGCGCACGGGCCAACCTGGCAATTTTGTGGCTGGCACTGTGTGCCAGCAGCAGCGCATTCGCCAATCAGGCCTTGGCCAACAGGGCCGGTTGCCTGGGCTGCCACGCCGTGGCCACCAAGCTGGTTGGCCCGGCCTACCAAGAAGTCGCGCAACGCTACAAGGGCGACCCTGCTGCGCTGGCCATGCTCACACAGCGCATACGCCAAGGCGGCGCAGGCAAGTGGGGCGACACCGCCATGCCGGCGCAGCCAGCACTGTCGGCGGTCGACGCTGGCAAGTTGGCCAAGTGGATCTTGTCCGGCCCGCGCTGAGACTGTGTCCAGATGTCATCCCCGACCCGTAGTTTCCCTTGTAGGTAGCTGGCTAGTACCTGCGCCCGCCACACGGGTGCAAAACTGCGTCTCAAGGCAAGTGCACCGCGCCACACAAAAATCGCGGGCAGCCAGCCCAACAGGTCAACGACCGTGACTGCCAGGAGACTCAAAATGCGTGTGATTCCCATAACGGCCAGCCAGGCCGCAGATGCCAGCGCCTGCCACGAAGACAGCGGCGAAGTACCCAAGCTGAAGCTGCCGCTGGCGCGGCGCGAATTCCTCAAGGGATCGGGTGTGCTGATGGGCACCATCGCCACCGGCTCGGCGTTGGCGCTGCTGGCACCGTCCACGGTGTGGGCGCTGGAACTCAAGACCCTGAGCAAAGCGCAAGGCCAGACGCTGATGGCGCTGGGCCGTGTGCTCTATCCGCACAAGAAGTTGCCCGATGCGGTGTACGCGCTGCTGGCCAAAGACCTGGATGGCAAGGCCGACGCCGCGCTGCAAGCCGGCATACAAGCGCTGGACCAGGCGGCCGGTGGCAGCTTTGTCAAAGCACCCGCTGCGAAGAAGCTGCAGCTCGTCAAAGCCATTGAAGGCACGCCGTTTTTCAATGCGGTGCGGGGCCAGTGCATCACCTCGCTGTACGACAACGACATGGCCTACGCGGTCTTTGGCTACCCCGGCTCGGCCTGGGAAAAAGGCGGCTACATCACACGCGGCTTTCAAGACCTGAAGTGGCTGCCGGCACCCAGCAAAGAAGCCAGCCCGCTGCCTTTCATGGGCTAGGTCTTTTGCGACAGAACGCAAGAACCAAACACACAGGATCAGGAGCGAGACATGGCCAAGTTTGAACTCAACGACGACTCGGTGGTCGTCATCATCGGCAGTGGCGCGGGCGGCGGCACGCTGGCCAATGAGCTGTGCCAGCAAGGCATCAAAGTGGTGGTGCTGGAAGCCGGTGGTGTGCAAAGCCCCAACAGCTTCATCAACGACGAATGGAAGTCTTTCAGCCAGCTGGCCTGGCTGGATGCGCGCACCACCTCAGGCAACTGGCGCGTGGCCAAGGACTTTGCCGGCCTGCCGGCGTGGATATGCAAAACCGTGGGCGGCACCACCACCCACTGGGCCGGCGCATCGCTGCGTTTTCAGGAACATGAATTCAGGGTGCGCACGCACTACGGTGAGATCAAAGGCGCCAGCCTGATGGACTGGCCGCTGACGCTCAAAGACCTGGAACCCTGGTACGCCCGCGCCGAAGACAAGATGGGCGTCACACGCACCAACGGCATCCCGGGCTTGCCGGGCAACAACAACTACAAGGTCATGCACGCCGGCGCCATGAAGCTGGGCTACAAAGAAGTGCACACCGGCAACATGGCCATCAACAGCCAGCCGCGTGATGGCCGAGGCCGTTGCATGCAGCTGGGCTTTTGTTTCCAGGGCTGCAAGAGCGGCGCCAAGTGGAGCACGCTCTACGTCGAGCTGCCCAAGGCCGAAAAAACCGGCAACATGGACCTGCGGCCGCAAAGCCACGTCGTGCGCATCGAACACAACGAGGCCGGCAAGGTCAATGCCGTGGTCTACAAGGACAAAGACGGCAAAGAGCAGCGCCAAAAAGCGCGCATCGTCTGCGTCGCCGGCAACGCCATCGAGACACCACGCTTGCTGCTGCTGTCGGCATCCAACCTGTTCAAGGACGGCTTGGCCAACAGTTCGGGCCAGGTGGGGCGCAACTACATGCGCCACATGACGGGTTCGGTCTACGCCATGTTCAAGCAGCCGGTGCACATGTACCGCGGCACCACCATGGCCGGCATCATCCGCGACGAAGCGCGCCACGACCCCCAGCGCGGTTTTGCCGGCGGCTACGAGTTGGAGACTTTGTCGCTGGGCGTGCCCTTCATGGCCGCCTTCCTCAACCCCGGCGCTTGGGGCGCGGACTTTGCCGAGTACATGGACAACTACACACGCCTGGCCGGCATGTGGCTGGTGGGCGAAGACATGCCGCGTGAAGGCAACCGCGTCACACTGAACAGCAGCGTTAAGGATCAATACGGCAACGCCGCGCCCAACGTGCACTTTGACGACCACGACAACGACATCGCGATGCGCGAACACGCCTTCCGCCAGGGCCAGCGCGTGTATGAAGCGGCCGGCGCCATCAAGAGTTTTCGCACGCCGCCCTACCCCAGCACGCACAACATGGGCACCTGCCGCATGGGGGCGTCGGCCAAGGACAGTGTGTGCAACGCTTTTGGCCAGACGCATGACATCAGCAACCTCTTCATCAGCGACGGCAGCCAGTTCACCACCGGTGGCGCCGAGAACCCGACGCTGACCATCGTCACGCTGGCCATTCGGCAGGCCGACTACATTGCCAGGCAGATGAGCGCGCGCGCCATCTAAAAGCCAGAGCGCGACGCGCATCGCAAGCAGCACAGCAGGAGAGCCGTATGTGTGAGTTCTTCGTCAAAGCCGACCCGATCCAGTACGAGCAGCGTTCACGCACCGTGCGCATACACGGTGTGCTGACCAGCATCCGGCTGGAAAACATGGTGTGGGACGTGCTGGCAGAAATGGCCAGCGAAGAAGGGCGCACCACGAATGCGCTGATCGCCCTCTTCCACGATGAAATCTTGGCGCATCGCGGCGAGGTGCCCAACTTCGCCAGCTTCTTGCGTGTGACCTGCATGCGCTATCTGCGCCGCCACCAGGCGGCGGCGCAAAGCGCTGCACAAACCGCCGCACAAGCCGCCGCACCAGCCGCAACAGAAGCGGTCGATGGTGACGCCAAGCCCCTCACTTCCCGCATCGCCCCCACCTCGGCGACCGTGCGCCCTTTGGCCCTGGCGCGCCAGCGCAGAGCTTGAACGACCCGCGCTTTTTAGAGCCATGAGCTTCGACACCGAAACCCATCCCGGCGTGTGCGCCAGCCCCAGCGCGCACAGCCAGGGCTTTGTGCTCAACCACAGCATGCTGCGCGTCAAAGACCCGGCCGTGTCGCTGGACTTTTACACGCGCATCTTTGGCATGCGCGTGCTGCGCAAGCTGGACTTCCCGGAGATGAAGTTTTCGCTCTACTTCCTGCACCGCCCAGCCGCTGGCGACAAAGCACCCGCTGACGAAGGCGAACGCACGGCGTGGACCTTTGCGCAGCGTGGCATTCTTGAACTCACGCACAACTGGGGCAGCGAAGCCGACGCCGCTTTTCGGTATCACGATGGCAACGCACAGCCGCAGGGCTTTGGCCACATCTGCTTTTCCGTGCCCGAACTTGACCAGGCCGTGCGCTGGTTTGACGACAACGGTGTGGCCTACGTCAAACGGCCCGAGCAAGGCAAGATGAAGGACGTGGCCTTCATCAAAGACCCCGACGGCTACTGGATAGAAATCGTCGAGCCGGGGCG
>JANNEX010000620.1:0-3831 GCA_031379155.1 Rubrivivax sp. | reverse complement strand
GGCTTGTTGGGCTTTGCGATGGGCGTCCAGTTGTTCAGCAAGGGTGCGGATGCGGGTGGTCAATTCGGGGGTTAGGCCAGTGTCGCTGCTGGGGAAAGGGAAGGGCTCGAAGCAGCGCGACTTGTTGTAGCGAGGGTCATTGCCCACGCCAAGCCGCCCACCTGCGGCCAGCGCCCACGCTACATGTGTACTGCTGGAAAGCACACCCAGCCAGAGTGCGTCGCGCAACCCAATGGCGATAAGCATGTTGTCAGGCAGCACGCTGGCGTCCAGGAATTGAAAGGTGCGATGTTTGCTGGTTTCGATGGTTGCGATATAGCGCGAGAGTTCTTTAAGCACAGGTCGTAGTTCTGTTCGCGGCTTGCCGTGCAGCCACCAAAGCCTAGCGTACGCACTACCGTCTTTGCTTTGCGCTTTCGCGTCGCGTTCAGGCTTCACGCGCTCGAACAACCGCTGATAGACAGTGGGAAACTTTTCTCTGACTTCATTGACGCCAAGGCCGAACAGGTCAACAACCATTACGCCGCGCGGCGTTGCGGCCAGATCGCGCCCATTGCGGTACTCGCGAATGTGGCGTTCCAAACCCGCCACCGAGCCAAGACCCAGTGCTGCTGCTTCTGCACGTGTCACGATGAACCCGGCGCCATGCAATTTGACCCCGGGCGAAGACACGCCGCCGTTGGCGCGCAACGCACGGACTCCAGCCACGTTTGCGCCGACGCGCAAGTCCGCTTGAATCAAGCCCATGCGTTCCGCCATCGACACCTGAACTTCACCGTCTCGCTGGGCGCGCTCCGACGTCACGGCAAGCAACCGGCCCGGAGCATCAGCGCGGGTGCCCACGCTCATGGCAATGCGAACGGCAGCGCCCTGCGCGTTGTCGACCCAAGGATGGTCGGCAATGGCAAAGGCCAGGTGCAGCGGCGGTTGCGCGCTCTGCTCGGCCTCAATGACGCGGCGGTTGAAGGTCTGCCGCAGGCTGTTGGTGGTGATCAACCCAAAGCGCCGCGCGCCGCCAGTGCGAACGGTCTGCGCTGCACGTTGCCACCAGTGCATGACAAAGTCCGCGCTCTCGGGCACCTGTGGCCAGGCTGAGCGCAGGGCCTCGGCGTAGCCATCGCCCAACGCAGCGCGGACGGCGCTGGCACCAATGAACGGCGGATTCCCCACAATGAAATCCGCCGCCGGCCAAGTCGCTGGCCTGGGGTTCAGGTAGCGCCACTGCGGCACCATCGCCGTTTCATCCGGCACGGGCTCGCCCGTCACAGGGTGCGTCTTGAAGCTCTTGCCGTCCCAGCGCTGCACCAACTGACCGGCTGCGTCGCGCATCAGTTCCTGGCCGTCGTAGGCCAGCACTGCGTCGCGGTGTTCGATGTTGCCGTAGTCGTGTATCACGGGTTCGGCCACGCTGGTGTTGCCGAAGGTGCGGATGTGCCATTGCAGGTGGCCAATCCACAGCACCAGCTCGGCCAATGCGGCGGCGCGCTGGTTGATTTCTATGCCCAGCAGTTGCTGCGGCGTCACCGTCTCGCCTTTAAAGCCCAAGCGGCTTTGTGTTTCGCCCAGGGCTTGCAGTTGGTTGTGCACCTCGCCTTCCAGGCGCTTCATGTGCTCAAGGGTGACGTACAAGAAGTTGCCGCTGCCACAGGCCGGGTCCAGCACGCGGGTGGTGCAAAGGCGGTGGTGGAAGTGCTTGATCTCGGCGCGCGCCAGTGCCAGTTTGTCGCTGCGCTTCTTGCCTTGCAGCAGGTCGGCTTCTTTGGCCAGCACCAGGGCGGCGGCCTGCGCGTCGGCCCAGTCGGCGCGCAAGGGTTCAACCACCGTGGGCAACACCAAGCGCTCGACGTAGGCGCGCGGTGTGTAGTGCGCGCCCAGGGCGTGGCGCTCGTCGGTGTCCAGCGCACGTTCGAGCAGGGTGCCGAAGATGGCCGGCTCCACCTCTCGCCAATTGCTGCTGGCGGCGTCCAGCAGCCCGTCAATGTGGGCCCGCTGCAGCGGCAAGACAAAGTCGTCTGCGGCGCTGCCTTTGAACAGCTTGCCGTTGAAGCGCAGCAGTGGGTGCGCCAGCGCAGGGCTGAAGCCGCCCCGGTCCATGTCGACCCACAGTGCGCGCAGCATCAGGCGCAGCGTGACGGGCTCGTCGGCCCAGCGGTGCAGCAGGCTCACGAAGGCGCCGCGTCCGTCGTCGGCCTTGGGCAGCAGTTGCACGTCTTCGGCAAACATGCAAAACAGGCAGCGTGTGAGGAAGGCGGCGACGGCGTGCGCGGCATGGCCAGCGGCCTCCAGGTCAAGCGCAAGGCGGGCCAGCTTGGCAGCCACTTCGCGGGTGACTTTGGCGCTGGCGCGCGCAGGGTCCAGCGCCATCGGGTCTTGCCACAGGGTACGCAGGCGTTGGCGTGTGCTTTCGTCACGCAGGTCAGTCAACTTTAGGCGGTGGCTGCGCGCGTCAGGAAAAGGCGTGTAGGTGGCACCGCTGCGTGTGAATTCAGCGTAGATCTCAATCACATGGCCTACATCTACCACCAGCAAGAAGGGCGGGCGCCCTTCATGGGCGGGCAAAGCACGCGCATAGGCTTCGGCCTGGTTGCGTGCGCGCATCAAGGCGTCGTCAAAACCCTGGGTTGCTGGCCCGGCCCTGATCTTCTTGGCCTCGAGCACAAAAGTCCCACGTCGATAGCAGTCGATGAAGCCTGGCGCCTGCGTTCCGTCGCCATGCGCGAAAGTCACCCTACGCTCGAACACGTAAGCGTTGTCGCGTGTGTCCTGACTGGCCGGTTCTGGCTGGGCCAGGCTCAGCAGTGCGCAAAGGTCCGTGACAAAGAGTTGGTAGTTCGCACGCTCAGAGCCGCTGGCCTTTGACCAGCGGCTGATGAAGGCTTCCGTCCTGTTGTCATCTCCCATCGGGCCATGATAGGCGGCGCATTCATGCGCAGAATCGGCGCATGGCCCGATCTGTCCTCTTTCCCGTTGTTCTGGCTGTGCTGAGCCTGTGCGGCCCTGTTGCGGCCCAGCAAGCATTGAGCGAGCGCCCCAAGGTTGGCCTGGTGCTGGGCGGCGGCGGCGCGCGCGGTGCTGCGCACATCGGCGTGCTGGAAGTGCTGGAGCAAATGCGCGTGCCGGTCGACTGTGTGGCCGGCACCAGCATGGGCGCGCTGGTGGCCGGTGCCTGGGCGGCGGGCCGCAGCCCGGCGCAGTTGCGCGCTGAGTTGGCCAAGGCCGACTGGGCCGACATGTTCCAGGACAACCCCGACTATGACGAACTGAACTTTCGCAACAAGCGCCTGTCGCAGCGCTTCTTGCCGGGCAGCGAAACGGGCCTGAAAGACAGCGGTGCGGTGGGCCCGCCGGGGGTGGTGCTCGGCCAAAAGATCAAGCTCTTTTTCAACCGCGTGGTGCGTGCACAAACCGGCGAGCCGCAGATTGAAGAACTGCCGCTGCCGCTGTCCATCGTCGCCACCGACATAGCCAGCGGCGAGCGTGTCGTTTACCGCGACGGCAGCCTCACGCAAGCCATGCGCGCCAGCATGTCGGTGCCGGGCCTGATGGCGCCGCTGGAATACCGCGGCCGCAAGCTGGTGGACGGCGGCCTGGTGGACAACTTGCCGGTGCGTGAAGTGCGTGAACGCTGCGCCGCGCAGGTCGTGATTGCCGTCAACGTGGGCTCACCGCCGCTCAAGGCCGAAGAGATATCGGGCTTGCTCAGCATCACGGCGCAGATGGTGACGCTGCTCACCGAGCAGAACGTCAGTGCCTCGCTGGCCCAGCTGACGCCGCGCGACATCCTGATCAAGCCCGAGCTGGGCAGCCTGGGCGCGGGCGACTTCGCGCGCC
>JANNEX010000601.1:0-2618 GCA_031379155.1 Rubrivivax sp. | reverse complement strand
TAGCCGTAGAGGCCAAACAAGTCCTGGAAGCGCTTGGACGTGGCCGTCACCGCGTCGCCGCGGTAAGGCTGGCCAGGGCGCAGCAGCACCATGGCGCGGAACTCTTCTTCCTTGCCCAGGTAGTCGCCTTCCAGGCGCACGCTGGTGACTGTGTAGGGCTGGCCTTCTTTGATGGAAATGGCCACCGAGATGGTCTGCTTGTCGGGCGAGATGGTGACCTGCGTCGACTCGATGTTGAACTCGAGATAGCCGCGGTTGACGTAGTAGGCGCGCAGCTTTTCCAGGTCGGCGTTGAGCTTGGTGCGCGAATAGCGGTCGGTCTTGCTGTACCAGGTGAACCAGCCCGTGGGCGTGAGTTCAAACTGGTCCAGCAGCGTCGACTCGGACACCAGCGTAGCGCCAACGATGCGCACTTCACTGATGCGCGCGGCGTCACCTTCGGTCATGGTGAAAGTGACGCTGACGCGGTTGCGCTCCATCGGCGTCACCGTCGTCACCACTTCGGCGCCGTAGAGGCTGCGGCTGAGGTACTGGCGCTTGATTTCTTGCTCGGCGCGGTCAATCGTGGCGCGGTCAAACGGCAAGCCTTCGCCAATGCCGGCGTCGCGCAGCGACTTGGTCAGCGGGTCTTTGTCGAATTCCTTCAAACCCACAAAGGTGACGGCGGCAATGATGGAGCGTTCTTCAACGATGACCACCGCCACCTGCTTGTCGATTTCAATGCGCACGTCCTTGAACAGGCCAGTGGCAAAGAGCGCGCGCAGCGCGGCCGCAGCCTTGTCGTCGGTGTAGGTGTCGCCAATGCGAAAGGGCAAGGCGGCAAACACCGTGCCGGGGTCGCTGCGCTGCAAGCCTTCGACACGGATGTCAGTGATGACAAAGGGCTCAACGGCCCAGGCTGGTGAAAACACCGCTGCCGCAGCAGCCATCACAACCAGCGCCACTGCGGGACGCAGTGGACCAAACGGGGAGACAGGGAGCATGGAGATTCAGTGCAGACCCAACAAGCGGGCCACGTCGTTGAAAAGCGCCACCGACATCATCATCAGCAGCACCGCAATGCCACCGCGCTGCAGCCTTGCCAGCCAGGTGTCGGACACGGGGCGTCCGGTGACGCCTTCGAAAATGTAATACATCAGGTGGCCACCATCGAGCATGGGCAGCGGCAACAGGTTGAGCACACCCAGGCTGACACTGACGAGAGCCAGAAAACCCAGGTAGTAGGCCAGGCCTTGTTGCACTGACTGGCCGGCATAGTCAGCAATGGTGATGGGGCCGCTGAGGTTCTTCAATGACGCTTCGCCGATGAGCATGCGGCCCAGCATGCGCACGGTCAGCGCCGAGACTTCCCAGGTGCGCGACGCGCCCAGGCTGAGGCCGTCGACGAAGCCATGGCGCACGGTCACGCGCAGCGGCAGCTGACCGGGCTGTGCGTCGATGCGGCCCACCGTCTTGCCGGCGTCGGTCACCAGACGCGGCAGCACTTCGATCTGCATGCTCTGGCCGGCGCGTTCCACCGTCCATTGCATGGGCAGCGCTTGGGGCTGAGGCTGGCCGGCAGACACCGAAGCGCGCACCTTGTCCACCACCTGCATGCCGTCAACGATGGGCGCGCCGTTGATGGTGAGCACGCGGTCACCCCTTAACAATCCGGCCTTCGCGGCCGGACCGCCCACCAACACGTCACCCAGCACGGGTTCGCTGAAGGCACCCGCCAGACCGACCTTTTTGACAAAACTGGCGTCCACGTCGCGCGTGGTGAAACCCGCCAGTTGCAGCGTCAGCGTGCGCGAGCCACGGCCGTCGCGATCAGACAGTTGCAGCTTGAGGTCTTTCCCGCTCAGCGCGGCTTGCGTGACTTGCCAGCGCAGCTCAGACATCGATTCGACATCTGACCATTCCTGGCCGTCGGAAGAATACGAACGCACCCAGTCGCCCGCGCGCAGGCCTGATCGTTCGGCAGCGCTGCCCGCCGTGGGCGGGCCCAGCACGGCCTTGGGCTCGTCTATGCCTATCCAGTGCGCGGCGGCATACAGCAACACCGCCAGCAGCAGATTCGCCAGCGGCCCCGCCGCCACGATGGCGGTGCGCCGCCACAGGTTTTGGCGGTTGAAAGCGCGTTGCAAGTCTTGTGGCTGCACCGCGCCTTCGCGCTCGTCGAGCATGCGCACATAACCGCCCAGTGGCAGGGCACACAAAACAAACTCGGTGCCGTCGCGTTTGCCCACATGACGCCACAGCACCTTGCCAAAGCCGACCGAGAAACGCAGCACCTTGACACCACAGGCCACGGCCACGCGGTAGTGACCGTATTCGTGCACGACGATCAAAACGCCCAGCGTCAGCAAGAAGGCAAAGATGGTGGTGATCATGGGCGTATGTCTTTCATGACCTGCTGCGCGCGTTGGCGCGCACGCTGGTCCAGTTCGAGCAAGTCGCCCAGGGTGTGATGGGCGCCCAGGCTGCTGTGCAAACTGTCCAGCGTGAGCGCGTTGACGCGGTGGATGTCGGTGAAGTTGATGTGGCCACCCAGGAAGGCGGCCACCGCTTCTTCATTGGCGGCATTCAGGATGGCCGTGGTGCCGGCCGGTGCACGCAAAGCGTCCCAGGCCAGGTAG
>JANNEX010000594.1:0-7581 GCA_031379155.1 Rubrivivax sp. | reverse complement strand
TCCAGCGGTCTTGCTGCCAGGCCGCCAGCAGGTGTTGCGCATTGACAGGCGAAATGGCCAGCGTGGGTTCGACCTCGGCGTTGACGTAGCTGCTGCCGCTGGCGTTGCCGGCGGTGCAGCTGGCAAGCACGGGGCTGGCGGCGCTGACGCGGCCGCTGCTGGGCGTGGTGGCCACGGGTACGGGGGCGACGGGTGGCGCTGCTGGCGCGCCGTCGCCACCGCCGCCGCAGGCGCTCAGCCAAAGGCTGAGCGCCAGCGAAGTGCTGCTACCAAGACGGCGGGCAAGCGGGACGGGCATCACGCGCCAAGCATAACGGTGTCGTACGTGGGAGTGTGGGTTGGCAAGGCGACGCCTATCATCTTGCGTATGACTTTGCGCCTGGCCCTGCTGATGACGACTTTGATGGCCCCTGTGGCGGCACAGCCGCTGATGCTTGTGCTGCCACCTCCCGTGGCGGCCACCGCGCAACATGTGGTGCGCGGCCCGCAAGGCGAACGTGTCGATGAATACCACTGGCTGCGTGACGACAACGCCAGCGCCAAGCGGCCTGAAATCCTGCGCTACCTGGAAGCCGAAAACGCGCACACCGCCGCCGTGCTGGCGCCGCTCAAGCCTTTGCAGACAAAGCTGCTGGCAGAGATGCGTTCGCGCATCCAGGAGAGTGAAAGCACCCCGCCGGCCTACCACCGCGGCTGGTGGAGCTGGCGCGAATTCAAGCCCGGCGCTGAATACGCGCAGATGCTGCGCCAGCGTGGCTCGCCAGAAAAGCCCGACGCCAAGGCGCCCAAGCAGTTGATGCTGGACCAGAACCTGCGCGCTGCCGGCCAGTCGTATTACAAGCTGGGATCGGCAGCCGTCAGCCCCAACGGTGAAGTGCTGGCCTGGACTGAAGACACGGCGGGCCGGCGCATCCACACCTTGCGTTTTCGCAATCTGCAAACAGGGCAAGACTATGCCGACACGGTCAGCGGCGTGCTCGAAGACATGGCCTGGGCCAACGACAACCGCACGCTGTTCTACATACGCCAAGATCCGGTGACGCTGCAAAGCGGGCCCGTCTACCGCCACCAGCTGGGCACGCCTGCGGCCAGCGATGTGCTGGTCTTTGAAGAGGCCGACAAGACGCTGTTCGTGGGCCTGGGCAACAGCGCGTCGCTGCGCTATGTGCTGATCACCGTGGGTGGCACCGACACCAGCGAAACACGTGCCATTGACGCCAACCGGCCCCATAGCCCGGCGCACGTCGTGCTGGCGCGCCGCGCCGATGTGCGCCACACGGCCGACCATTTGCGTGGCCAGTGGGTCATACAAACCAACGAAGGTGCGCGCAACTTCAAGCTGGTGGCCGCACCCCAACGCGCGCCCGACGAGCGCAAGCGGTGGCGCACGCTGGTGGCGGGGCGCGAGCAGGCCACCATCGAGCACTTTGTGCTGATGGACGCTGGCATTGCCGTGCAAGAGCGCGTCAACGCCGACACCCAGGTGCGGCTGCTTCGTGGCACCCGTTCGCTGCCGGTATTTGCAGCACCCGCCACCACCGTGGCCTTGGGCGCCAACAGCGACCCACGCGCCGCGCACCTGCGCTATACCGTCACGTCGATGATCCAGCCCCTGGCCACTTGGGATCTGCACCTGGGCAATGCAAAGACCCTGGGCCAGGCCGTGCTGCGACACCAACGCGCGGTGCCGGGCTATGACGCAAGCCAGTACACGACGCAGCGCTTTTGGGCGCCGTCGCGTGACGGCCAGCGCATTCCGGTGACGCTGGCTTGGCGCGCTGATCGAGCCCAGCCAAACCAAGCGCAGCCAAACCAAGCGCAGCTAAAGCAGGCACAACCCAGCGGCAAAGCGCCGCTCTACCTGCTGGGCTACGGCGCCTACGGTTTGTCCTACGACGCCACCTTCTCCGCCAACCGCGCCAGCTTGCTCGACCGCGGTTTTGTGGTCGCTATTGCCCACGTGCGCGGTGGCGCTGAACTGGGTGAAGGCTGGTACGAAGACGGCCGCTTGATGCACAAGAAAAACACCTTCAACGACTTCATGGACGCCACTGACGCGCTGGTCAAAGCCGGCTGGGGCGCGTCCGACAAGGTCTTTGCCAGCGGCGGCTCTGCAGGCGGTTTGTTGATGGGTGTGGTGGCCAACGAAGCGCCAGCCAAGTACCGCGCCATCATCCTGGACGTGCCCTTTGTCGACGCCGTCAGCACCATGCTCGACGAGAGCATTCCGCTCACCGCCAATGAATGGTCGCAGTGGGGCAACCCGCGCGACAAGGCCGCGCACGACTACATGCTGAGCTACTCACCCTACGACAACCTGCGCGCCCAAAACTACCCGGCGATGTTGGTGACCACGGGCTTGTGGGATTCGCAGGTGCAGTACTTCGAGCCCGCCAAATACGTGGCGCGGCTGCGTGCGCGCAAGACCGATGGCAATCCGCTGCTGCTGGCGGTGAACATGACGGCCGGGCATGGCGGCGCTTCGGGGCGCTACTCAGAGCTGGCCGAATTTGCGCGTGAGTACGCCTTTGTGCTGGACTTGGCGGGTCTTCGTGAATAGGGCCTAACGCCCAGCCTTCACGGCAGCCGCCAGCTCGATGACGGCCATGGCGTAGTAGCTGCTCCAGTTGTAGCGCGTGATGACGTAGAAGTTTTGCGTGCCCGCCACATAGCTGGGCGCAGCGTCGCCGTTTTGCAATTCCACCAGCGCCAACAATCCGCTGTGCGCGCGGCCGGCATCGTCCAGCACGGCGCCACGCTGTTCAAACTGCGCGGCGCTGAAGCTGGGAGTGATGTCGGGCCCCAGCAGCACGGCGCGTTCGCTGCTGTCCACCGGCACGGCCACCGCGTGGTGGGTGGGCAGGTCTCGTTCCCAGCCGAAACTGGCCAGGTAATGGGCCACGCTGCCGATGGCGTCGGCAGCGTTGCGTTGCAAGTGGATGTGGCCGTCGCCGTCCATGTCCACGGCCCAGCGGTTGATGCTGCCGGGCATGAACTGCGGCAGGCCGATGGCGCCCGCGTAAGAGCCTTTGACGGCCAGCGGGTCGCTGCCTTCACGCGCACACAGCAGCAAGAATTCTTCCAGCTGGTCGCGGAAGAATTCGCTGCGGTCTTTGCGCCCGGGCGGGAAGTCAAAGGCCAGCGTGGCCAGCGCGTCGAGGGTGCGAAAGCCGCCCGTCATACGGCCGTAGAAGGTTTCAACACCGATGATGGCCACGACAATTTCCGCCGGCACGCCCCAGCGTTCTTGCGCTTCTTGCAGCCAGTTTTCGTGGTCGCGCCAAAATGCCAGGCCAGCGGCCACGCGCTGCGGCTCGATAAAACGCGCACGGTAAGCGGCCCAGTTTTTGGCGGTGCCGGCCGGGGGCGGCATGATGAGTTTGCGCACCGCTTCCAGGCGGCGTGCCTGGCCCAGCTGGGTGGCTATCCACTTGGGCGTTAGGCTGCTGCGCTGCGCCAGCTCGGTGGCAAAGGCCAGTGCAGCGGGGTGCGTGGCGTAAGTGGGGCCGGCCTGGGCAGCAGGCTTGGCTTTGCGCGTGGCGGCCCAAGCCGTGTAAGGCAGGGCGATCAACAGCGCCAGGGCGGCGCGGCGGGGAGCAAACGGATGGCGCATGGCCCGATTATCAAGACCCGCGCAGGCCTGGGTTTACAGCTGCGAGATGGTGTGCGTGCGCGTTTGGGCAAAGGCGTGCTGGGCCAGCTCTGGCTCGCCCAGCAGCTTGCGCAAGTCGTCCATTTGCAGCGGCTTGCTCAGGCAGGCGTCGGCGCCGGCCAGGGTGCTGCGCATCTGGTCCACGGCTGCACGGCCGCGCACCAGCAGCACCACCGCAGGGGGCTGCCGGCCATGTGCATAGGGCTGGCGTTTGATGGTCTTGCAGGTGTGAAAACCGTCCAAGCCTTCCATCGTCACGTCCATCAACACCAGGTGGAACTGTCGCCTGGCCACGCGCTGTATGGCCTGGGCGCCACTGCGTGCCAGGTGCGCCCCAAAGCCCAGGCGTTCGACCGTGGCCGCCATCTGGCGCAGGGCAGCGTCGTTGTCAGCCACCAGCAGCACATGCTCCATGGCGGCCTGCGGCGGCGGTGGCATGGCGGGGCCCGGGACTGGGGCTGGGTTGGCTGACGTTGCGGCAGCGGCCGCGCGCGCCAATGCGCGCGGGTCTACACCTGGCGCGATGGCGGCGGTGACCATCACCAGGTCATCCAGCACACGTTGGATGGACGCTGAGACAGCGGGCGCTGCCACTTCCGCCGCTGCTGCTGCCACCGCCGCATCCGCCTCATCGGCAGGCGCGTTTTGCACCAGGCCGTCCAGAGTGCGCATCACAGCCATCAGGTTGATGGGCCGCGGCAGCGCCTGGTGGGCGCCCACCATCACGGTGCTGGCCAGTTTGCCGTGGCGTGTCAACGCGGCCACGGCTTCGCCGTCATCTGCATTGGCCACTGCGGCGTCGCAGCCAGCGATGTCAGCGCTGGGTGTGTAGGTGATGTGGCGCTGTGTGTCCAAGCGAAAGAAGGTCTCGAACATGGCGCGTTCGAAGGCGGTGAAGCCCATCAGTGCAACACGAACGGAGCGACTCATGGCGGCTGGCCTGCTTGCGGGGATAGCCTGGATGTCGGCAGCGCGCACCGCGACCTGACGGTACCCCGGGCCAACGCGCCGTCTACTTGCCCGCCTGCGCGCCAGAAGTCACGCTTGCGTGCACCGCCGCCTTGAAGCCTTGCCACCAGCGCGCCAGCTCGGCGCGTTTCATGGGCACACCGCCGTAACGGCGCTGGTCCAGCAGCTCTAGCTGCTTGGCCAAGCCCGTGCCTGCGCTGCCCAGCGCCTGGCGCACACGCAGGGCCCTTGCGCGCGGCGCATGGTGGGCCTGCACCACCACACCCAGCGCCAGAAGTTGGCGCATGACGCGCGCTTGCAGCCGCTGCCAAGGGTCTTGGCGATGGCGGTCCCACCAGGCCCAGGCCGCGCCGGCCAGGGCCGCGCCGCACAGCAGCAAGATCAGCGTCGTCGTCAGGGCTTGCCAGTCGGGGCTGGCAAAGCCCAACTGGCGCAGCAAGTCAAACTGCTGCCCACGCGAATAGTTCAGCACCCACTGGTTCCAGCGGTTGTTGACACTCTCCCAGGCCGTGCGCAGCTGCGCCGCAAGAGCTGGGTTGATGCTGTCGATGGCGCCGGCCACCAGGCCTTGCGGGCGTGCCAGGCGTTGCCCCCGCTGCACGCGGCCAGGGGCCACAGCGGCGGTGGGGTCCACACGCATCCAGCCCACACCGGCCTGCCAGATTTCTGCCCAGGCATGCGCATTGCGCTGACGCACCACCAGGTAGCCGTCTTGCAAATCGGGGTCGGCGCCCTGGTAGCCGGTGACGATGCGCGCGGGCACGTCGAGTGCGCGCATGACCACGACATAAGCGCTGGCAAAGTGTTCACAAAAGCCCAGCTTGCGGTCCAGCCAGAACTCGTCGATGGCGTTGCCTTCGTAGGTGCCGGGCTCCAGCGTGTAGGTGTAGCCGCCGCTGCGGATGTGGCCCAGCACGGCGTTTGACAGCGTGCGTGGGTCGGCGTCGGCCAACTCGGGCTGGGCACGCAACTGCGCCGCCCACTGCAAGGTGCGTGGGTTGCTGTTGGGCGGCAGGTCGGTGAGGTCGCGCAGGCCCAGCACGGCCTGGCGTGGGCCATGCCGGTGTTGCAGCCAGGCCGTGACTGCTATGCGTTGGCGCTCTATCAGCGGCCGGTCGCTTTGCCACTGCCCGTCAGCGCGGTGGGTGAGCAGCCAGCCGTCGATTTGCGGCGCGTCACCGGGGCGGTCTGGCGTCATTTCCAGCAGCGGCAGCAGGGGCAGTTGGCTGGGCTCGATGGTCATCTCATAACGCAGCGGCTGGCCTTGCAGCTGTAGCTCAAGGCGCGGCCTCTGTGCGGCGGCGAAGGTGGGTGCCAGGCGTGTCCATTCACGGCCGTCAAACGTACTCAGTACGGGGCCACGGAAGTAAAGCTGATCAGGCGCAGGCAGCGGGCCAGAAAACTTCAGGCGCAGTGCAATGCTGTCGTCCTCAGCAATCGAGGCCACGCCGCCCAGGCGCAGGCTGCCCGACAAGCCCGTGCGGCCAGCGGCGTCTTGCGGCAAGCCCCACAGCGGGCCTATGCGCGGGAACAAGACAAACATCACCACCATGACCGGCACGCCCCACAGTGCCGCGCGTGTGGCCACGGCGGCAGCGCGCAGCAGTGGCGGGCGGCCCACCGGCATGTGGGCCAGTGCCAAGGCTGTGAGCAAACCCCACACCGCCGTCAGTAGCCACAGGCCGGTGAGCAAGGACTGCGAATACAGGAAGTTCGTCAGCACCAAGAAGAAGCCGAGGAAGAAGACGACCAAAGCGTCGCGCCGCGCGCGCAGCTCCAGCGTCTTGAGCGACATCAGCACCACCAGCAGCGTGATGCCGGCTTCTTTGCCCAGCAGCGTGCGTTCACCCCACAGCGTGAGGCTGCCGGCCAGCACGAGCACGCCGCTGATGAGCCAGCGGTTGGGCAGCGCGGCCGAAGTCAGCGCCAGGCGCGCGCGCCAGCCCAGCAGCAACACCGTCATGGCCGCACACCACAGCGGCAGGTGCAGCAGGTGCGGCGCCACGGTCCAGGCAATCACCAGCAACTGGAACAGCGTGTCGCGGGTGTCGCGCGGCAGGTGCGCGATCTTCTCGGAGACTAACTGCCGAGTGAGTGAGATCATGATGGCTTCACGACCACTGCGCCAAGAGGTCCAGCGCGGCGCGGCGGTGTGCATCGCCTTGCTGCGGCGGCAGTTCGCGGCCGGGCAGGCGCAAGCCGCAGTCCAGGCCTTCGCGGTCAGCCAACAGCACCCAGGCTGCCAGGCGCGACAGCCGCTCTTCGGCGCTGGCGGCGTGGGCGTCGGCCCAGTCCAGCCACAGCATGCGGCTGGCCTTGCCTGCCGTTTCACGGCTCACCAGTTCACCGCTGCGTGCAACTTTTTTCCACACCACCTGGCGCATGCTGTCGCCGCGCCGCCAGGGGCGCACGCCGTCGAGTTCACTGCCACTGCTGCGCGGTTTGGCGCGCTCGTCACCTGCAGCCGCGCCGCTGCGCGGCAGCGGCTGCGGTGGTGTTTCTGGGCGCGGCCAAGCCAGCGCACGGGCGGCAGGGCGCCACACCGTCCAGGCCCGAAACAGGCCGAAAGGAAAGAGTGTTTCCAGCACCAGCGTGGGCATGGCGTGCCAGCCGCGGTGCGGCGGCACAAAGCTCAGGTGCGCGCTGGCCTGGCCACCGGCAGGCGCGTCGCACCAGGCAAAGCTGTTGCCAAAGTTGCTGCGGTCTTCAAAGCGCAAGGCCAGACCGTAGCGTTCGCGGCCGGGGTTGCTCAGCACCACCTCGAAGCGCGCCGGTTCACCCGCAAAGCCGGCTTGCAGCGGGCGCAGGTGCAGCGTCAGGCCGCGCAGGTTGGCGTGCGTGAGGTGCATGGACACGATGCCGGCACCGGTCAACAAGAACGTTAGCGCGTAGCCCAGGTTGAGCTGGTAGTTGATGGCGGCCAGCAGCATCACCATCAGCGTGGCTGCAAACAAAAAGCC
>JANNEX010000581.1:0-4932 GCA_031379155.1 Rubrivivax sp. | reverse complement strand
GCCCGACGACGCGGCCAAGGCACCCAGAATCACGGTGGCCGACACCAACTTTGGCCTGTTCCCGATGGTCACCGGCCAAAGCCGTTTGCAGCGCCGCTTCTACAACGAGGCCCCGGCCATGCAAGCCGTGCGTGCCCACGCCGGCCAGGCGCTGGACGCCGACGCGGCCTTTGCACTGGGCTTGGTCACCGCCAACCCCGACGACATTGACTGGGCTGACGAAGTGCGCATCGCCATCGAAGAGCGTGTGGCCATGAGCCCCGATGCCTTGACCGGCCTGGAAGCCAACCTGCGTTTCAACGGCCCCGAGAACATGTTCACGCGCGTTTTTGGCCGCTTGACGGCCTGGCAGAACTGGATTTTCCAGCGTCCGAATGCGGTGGGCGAAAAAGGCGCGCTGAAGGTTTACGGCAGCGGCAACAAAGTTGCTTTTGATTGGACAAGAGTCTAGGAACACTGAGCACACCATGAGCACGATGAACTACAGCGACAAGATCCCCAATAACGTCAACCTGTCTGACGACCGCACTTTGCAGCGCGCCCTGGAACAGTGGCAGCCTAATTTCCTGAATTGGTGGGCAGATATGGGGCCCGAAGGTTCGACCGACATGGACGTTTACCTGCGCACCGCCGTCAGCGTCGACCCGCAAGGCTGGGCGCAATTTGGGCACGTCAAGATGCGCGACTACCGCTGGGGCATCTTCCTCAACCCTGGCGACGCCAACCGCGACATCCACTTCGGCGACCACAAGGGCGAAAAGGCCTGGACCGACGTGCCCGGTGAACACCGCGCCAACCTGCGCCGCATCATCGTCACGCAGGGTGACACCGAACCGGCCAGCGTGGAGCAGCAGCGTCACCTGGGCCTGACGGCGCCCAGCATGTATGACCTGCGCAACCTGTTCCAGATCAACGTCGAAGAAGGCCGCCATCTGTGGGCCATGGTCTACCTGCTGCACAAACACTTTGGCCGCGACGGTCGCGAAGAAGCCGAGGCGCTGTTGCAGCGGCGCAGCGGCGACCAGAACAACCCGCGCATCCTGGGCGCCTTCAACGAAGCCACACCCGACTGGCTGGCGTTTTTCATGTTCACCTACTTCACCGACCGTGACGGCAAGTTCCAGCTGTGCGCCTTGGCTGAAAGCGCATTTGATCCGCTGGCGCGCACCACCAAGTTCATGCTCACCGAAGAAGCGCACCATATGTTCGTGGGTGAGAGTGGCATCAGCCGCGTCATCCAGCGCACGGCGCAAAAGATGAATGAATTAAAGAGCGACGACGCTGCTGTGCTGCGCGCTGCGGGCGTGATTGATCTGGGCACCCTGCAGCGCTACATCAACTTCCACTACAGCGTCACCATCGACTTGTTTGGCGCCGATGAGTCCAGCAACGCCGCCACCTTCTACTCGTCGGGATTGAAGGGGCGCTATGAAGAGGGCAAACGCATCGACGACCATGTGCTCAAGGGCCAGACCTACAGCGTGCTGGAAGTCAAAAACGGGCAGTTGAGCGAGAAGCAAGTGCCCATGCTCAACGCCCTGAATGAAGTGCTGCGTGACGACTACATCAAAGACAGCGTGGCCGGTGTCGAGCGTTGGAACAATGTGCTGGACAAGGCTGGCATTCCGACGCGCCTGAAGGTGCCGCACAAGGCTTTTCACCGCAACATCGGCGCACTGTCGGGCGTGAAGGTGTCGCCTGATGGGCGCGTGGTCAGCGATGCCGAGTGGAAGGCCAATGTCGATCACTGGCTGCCCAGCAGCGGCGACCGCGCTTTTGTGGCCAGCCTGATGGGCCGCGTGGTCGAGCCCGGCAAATTCGCCAACTGGATCGCGCCGCCAGTGATGGGCATCAATCGCCAACCGGTCGACTTCGAATACGTCCGCTTCAATTGACCACCCCCGTAGCGGCTGCGCCGCTTCCCCCTCGAGGGGGCAACGCCGACGGCCCGGCTAAGCCGGTTCCGTGGCGTTTGCTTGGGTAGCACCTGCCGACGGCTTGAATCGAGGAAACTTGCGGCATGGACATGGCCACCACCGTCATCAAACAGCATCTGATCGACCCCGAGATCTGCATACGCTGCAACACCTGCGAGACCATGTGCCCGGTGGGCGCCATCACGCACGATTCACGCAACTACGTGGTGGACGCCAGCAAGTGCAACTGGTGCAACGACTGCATCTCTCCCTGCCCCACGGGCAGCATCGACAACTACCGCAGCATGCCGCTCGTCAAGGCCTACAGCCTGGATGAGCAGATGGGGTGGGACAGCCTGCCGGCAGAGCTCAGCCGCGAGCAAATGGCCGAGTTGGCGGGCGATGCCGCCGTGCTTGAAGAGCCCGCGTCTGCGCCAGCCACGCTGAATGACGCAGCCGCCACGCCCAGCTTGAACAGCACGCAGTTCGGCGCAACCCTGCCCCCCTGGTCTGCCGCGCACGCCTACACCAACCTCTACGGCCCCAAGGCGGCCGACAAGCACATCAGCGCCACCGTGGCCGGCAATGTGCGGGTCACCGAGGTCGGCAAAGACTACGACACGCACCACATCGTGCTCGACTTTGGCAGCATGCCCTTCCCACTGCTCGAAGGCCAAAGCATCGCCGTCATCCCGCCGGGCTTTGACGCCAACGGCCGCGCCCACCACCCGCGCCAATACAGCATAGCCAGCCCGCGCAATGGCGAAAGGCCCCTCTACAACAACGCTTCACTCACCGTCAAACGCGTGCTCGAAGACCACCAGGGCCAGCCGGTGCGCGGTGTGGCCAGCAACTACCTGTGCGACCTGGCAGTGGGTGACGCGGTGCAAGTCATCGGCCCCTTTGGCACCAGCTTTTTGATGCCCAACCACCCCAAGAGCCACATCGTCATGATCTGCACCGGCACCGGCAGCGCACCCATGCGCGCCATGACCGAGTGGAGGCGGCGCCTGCGCGCCTCGGGCAAGTTTGAAGCTGGCAAGCTGATGCTGTTTTTTGGCGCCCGCACGCGCGAAGAGCTGCCCTACTTCGGCCCGCTGCAAAGCCTGCCCAAAGACTTCATCGACAACAACTTCGCCTTCAGCCGCACTCCCGGTCAACCCAAACGTTATGTGCAAGACCTGATGCGCGAACGCGCCGCCGACTTGGCTGCGTTGCTGGCCGACGCGAATGCCTACTTCTTTGTGTGCGGACTCAAGGCCATGGAAGAAGGTGTGTTGCTGGCGCTGCGCGACATTGCCAGCGGCGCTGGGCTGGACTGGGAAGCCACCGCAGCCACTTTGAAGAGAATGGGCCGCCTGCACCTGGAAACCTACTGACCTACCGCAACCGAGCATGGACACCCTCGAACTCAGCACGCGCAGCCCCGGCGTGGCGCAAATCACCATGGCGCGGCCGGCCGTGTTCAACGCCTTTGACGAGGCCATGATTGGCGAGTTGGACGCAGCGTTTGCCCAACTGGCAGCAGACAGCAGCGTGCGCGTCATCGTGCTGGCCGGCGCTGGCAAACACTTCAGCGCGGGTGCTGACCTGCAATGGATGCAGCGTGCCAGCACCGCGTCGCCAGAGTGGAACTTGCAGGACGCGCGCCGCTTCGCCGGCATGCTCTCGCGCATCGAATCTTCAGCCAAGCCCACCGTCGCGCGTGTGCAAGGCGCAGCGCTGGGTGGCGGCGTGGGCCTGGTCTGCGGGTGTGATATTGCTATTGCCGCTGACAACGCCAGTTTCTCGGTCAGCGAGGCCAAGTTCGGCATCCTGCCAGCCGTGATCGGCCCCTATGTCACGAATGCCGTGGGCAAGCGCCAAGCCAAGCGGCTGGCGTTGACGACAGAGCGCATCAACGCCACTGAAGCGCTGGCTTTGGGCCTGGTGCAAAAGGTGGTGGGCCTGGATGAACTTGACGCTGCGGTGGACGCCACCGTCACCGCCCTGCTGGCCGGCGGCCCGGGCGCCCATCGAGAGATCAAGCAGCTTTTTGCGCAATTGCAAGTCGGCCCCATAACGCCTGAAGTCATAGACCTCACGGCGCAGACCATCAGCCGCGTGCGTGGCACGGCCGAAGCACGTGAAGGCTTTGCGGCCTTCCTGGGCAAACGGCCTGCGAACTGGATTGCCCAATGAGCGAAGCTTCACTGCAAGGCTGCACCGTGCTGGTGGTGGGCGCGGGCATCATGGGTGCCGGCATCGCGCAAGTCGCTGCGCAGGCTGGCCACGCGGTGCTGCTGCATGACACGCGCGAAGGCGCCGCAGCGGCAGCCAAGAACAAACTGAGCGCCACGCTGCAAGGCTTGGTGGCCAAGGGCAAGCTGGCCAGTGACGCAGCTGAGGCCGCCCTGTCGCGCATCACACCCATCACCGCCTTGCAAGAAGCGGCCAGCGCAGGTTTGGTCATTGAAGCCATCGTCGAAAACCTGGACGCCAAACGCGCGCTGTTCCAGCAGCTCGAAGCCGTCGTCGCCAGCGACTGCATGCTGGCCACCAACACCTCGTCGATCAGCGTCACCGCCATCGCCAACGGATTGTTGCGTCCAGCCCGCCTGGTGGGCATGCACTTCTTCAACCCCGTGCCATTGATGAAGCTGGTGGAAGTGGTGTCTGGCCTGCACACCGATACCACTGTCGCCGACGCCATCTTTGCGCTGTCCAAGGCCTGGGGCAAAGTGCCGGTGCATACCAAGAGCACGCCCGGCTTCATCGTCAACCGCATTGCCCGGCCCTACTACGCCGAGACGCTGGCACTGTTGCTGGAACAGGCTGCCACGCCACAAGTGCTGGACGCCTGCTTGCGCGGCGCGGGCTTTCGCATGGGCCCGTGTGAGTTAATGGACTTGATTGGCCACGACACCAACTTTGCCGTCACCCGTTCGGTCTTCGAGGCCAACTTCTACGACAAGCGCTTTCAGCCCAGCTTGGTGCAGCGTGAGATGGTCGATGGCGGCTTGCTGGGCCGCAAGAG
>JANNEX010000560.1:0-1686 GCA_031379155.1 Rubrivivax sp. | reverse complement strand
CAGCGCTCAGTGGCCCGCCCCACACGCAGCCAGTGTCCAGGGCCAGCAGCTGCGGCTGGTTGATGAGGCCCAGCGTGCTCCAGTGGCCAAAGGCCATGGGCTGCTGCGCGGTGGCGCGGCCGGGCACCTCGAACCAGGGCAGATAGCCTTCGGGCGCGGCGCCTGCGCCTTCTTTCGCCTTGAAATCCAGCTTGCCCTCCAGCGTGCAAAAGCGTGCCCGCGTCAGCGTGTTGATGACAAAGCGCAGCCGCTCAGGCCCCACCAGGCTGTCGCTCCACTGGCGCGGTTCGTTGCCATACATCTGCGGCAGAAAGTCCGCCAAGTCAGGCCCGCGCAGCACCTGCTGCACTTCTTCGGCCAGGGCCAGCGTTTGCGCCGCACTCCACTGCGGCACCACACCCGCGTGCACACACAGCCAGCCAGCTTCCATGTGCGCCATGCGCTGCTGGCGCAGCCAGTGCAGCCAATGCGCGGCTTGTGGGTCTTGCAACACATCGTCAAAGGTGTCGCCCTTGTGCAGTCCACGCACGCCTTGCGCCACCGCCAACAAGTGCAAATCGTGGTTGCCCAGCAAACAGGTCACGGCGTCGCCCAGGGCGGCCACACGGCGCAGCACGGCCACTGAAGCGGGGCCGCGGTTGACCAGGTCACCCAGCAGCACCAGGCGGTCGCGCGAGGGTGAAAAATCGATCAGCGCCAGCAATCGCTGCAGCGCATCGTCACAGCCCTGCACATCGCCAGCCAGATAGATCATGGCTTGATTCTGCTACGCTCGCGCCCGTTTTCACCGCCACCGCTGCACAGTCCAGCGGCGCGCATGGACCTTTCGCTGCTTGTATTTCTAATCCTGCTCAACGGCCTGTTTGCGATGTCGGAAATGGCGCTGAGCGCCAGCCGCAAAGCGCGCTTGCAGGTCATGGTTGAAAGTGGTGAGCCCGGTGCGCAGGCGGCCATGGACCTGCACGAAAACCCGACCAAGTTTTTGTCGACGGTGCAGATCGGCATCACGTCCATCGGCGTGCTCAACGGCATCGTTGGCGAGAACGCCTTTGCCGAACCTTTTGCGCACTGGCTGGTGCTGGTTTTTGGCGTGGCCGAGCGCACGGCAGGCATAGGCGCCACCGCGCTGGTGGTGGTGACCATCACCATCCTGACCATCATCTTTGGCGAACTGGTGCCCAAGCGCCTGGGCCAGATGTTTCCTGAGAGCCTGGCGCGTTTGGTGTCGCGGCCCATGAATCTGTTGTCCATGGCCACCCGCCCCTTGGTGGCCTTGCTCACCCTGTGCACCAACGGCGTCTTGCGCTTGATGGGCATACAAGGCGGCCCTTCACGCGCCGTCACCGAAGAAGAAATTGCCGCCAGCCTGGAAGAGGGCGTCGACGCCGGTGTGATTGAAGCGCAAGAGCACCAGATGGTGCGCAACGTGTTTCGACTGGACGACCGCCAGATCGGCTCGATGATGATTCCGCGCGCCGAAATCGTCTGGCTCGACGAGAGCGAAGCGCTCGAGCCCATGCTCAAGATCGTGGCCGGCAGCGGCCATTCGCGCTTTCCGGTGTGCCGGGGCTCACTCGACGATGTGCGCGGTGTGTTGCGGCTAAGCAGCCTGCTGGCGCCTCTGGCGCGCGGTGAAACGCCGCAACTGGCCGACCATCTTCAGCCCCCCGTGTTCGTGCCCGAAAC
>JANNEX010000556.1:0-11652 GCA_031379155.1 Rubrivivax sp. | reverse complement strand
AGCACACCATCGACACCGTCGAGAGAGGTGCCCGACATCAGCCCGATGAACCAGGCCACGCGCGGTGACTGTTTACTCGGCCGCGCGGCGCGCACCAGCCAAAGTCTGGGCCACGTCCAGCTTGGCTTGCAGCGCCACCACGGCCTGCGCAAAGCGCGGGCGCGATGCGCTGTCCAGCGGCACCGTCTCGGACGCCTTGGCCAGGCGCAGCGGGTCTTGGTGCTGGCCAGCCACGCGGAACTCAAAGTGCAGATGCGGCCCCGTGCTCCAGCCTGTGGTGCCCACGGCGCCCACACGCTGACCTTGCTGCACACGCTGTCCCTTCTTCACGTCCATGCGGCTCAAGTGCGCGTAGACGGTGCTGCGCTCATTGGCGTGTTTGATGTGCACGACATTGCCGTAGCCGTTTTGCCAGCCGGCAAATTCCACCGCGCCGTCGCCCACGCTGCGCACGGGTGTGCCCGTGGGCGCGGCGTAGTCCACGCCCAGGTGCGCACGCCACTTTTGCAGCAACGGGTGGAAGCGCATGGCAAAGCCGGAATTGACGCGCGAAAACTCCATCGGGCTGGCCAGGAAGCTGCGCCGTTTGCTGTTGCCGTCCAAGCCGAAGTAGCCGCCACGCACGTCAGCGGGCGCAAACCACAGCGCGTGGTGGGCGCGGCCAGCGTTGACGAATTCTGCTGCCAGCACACGCCCCGCGCCTTCGTTCCAAGCCACGGGCTGGCCGTCAACGGTCAGGGTTTCATAAACCACACTGAAGGTGTCGCCTTTGCGCAGCTCGCGGTGGAAGTCGATGTCGGTGGAAAAGATGTCGGCCAGTTGCACCGCCACGGCGTCGGGCAGACCGGCTTCGTCGGTGGCGCCAAACAAGGTGTTGCGTATGCTGCCGCTGGCCAGCCGCGTCTGCGCGCCATAAGCCACCGCGCGCTGCGTGGCGCGCCAACGGCCGTCTTCAGCGCGCTGGATGGCCAGCCGCATGAAGTGTGTCTTGGCCTGATCAGCCATGTCGCTGGGGTAACGCGCCACCAGCTCTAGCAAAGAGCCGTCAGACGCTGCGCTGGCCTGCACCATCTTGCCGCCGCGCCCGCTGAGCAACTGGCGCGCCGTGTAGTCGGTGCGCAAGAACTGCACGGCCGCTGCGTCGCGCACGCCAAGGCGTGTGAGCAGTGCGTCGGCACTGTCGGTGGCCCGTGTGATGTCGTTGCGCGTCAGGGTCAGCTCTTGCGCGGCCAGTGCATCCAGTTGGTCGCGCAGACCCACTGGCACCACCGCTTCACTGACCAAGCGCTGCGGCAAAGTCGATGCATCAGGCACCAGCGGTGCCACTGCCACAGCGGTGAGTGCGGTGCCGCTGATCAGCGCCACGATGCTCAGCACCAGGCCCGCGCGGTGGCGCCGACCAAACTGCTGAACTTGTGCGGAAGTGGAAGGTGGTGAAGAAGTCAAACGCGGAACAAAACTGATGCGGACTGCTGGGCTCGTGAGAGCTGAACCCGCAGACACAAGGTTGCCGGGAGTGCCAGCCCCGCTGTGCCTGGGCGCCTTGCTTGGCACCGGCTGGGGGGTGACCCGTCCACTAGAATTCAGCGCTTGTTGCGGCGGGCGCGCTTGAGGCGACGCCCTTGGCAAAACCGCTGAGGGGCTTGCTAAACCGACGGTGGCCCGAGTATAGCCAAGCCCCCCCGCCACACCACCCTTGAAACCCTGCTGCGAATCCATCCATGTCCCCGACCGACCACCCTGTAACCGACCGCGTGCTAGAGGCCCTGGCCGTGTCGCTGCGTGGCTGCAGTGAACTGCTGCCGCAAGCCGACTGGGTGAAGAAGCTGGCGCGATCAGCAGCCACGGGCCAGCCGCTGCGCATCAAGCTGGGCCTGGACCCGACCGCGCCTGACATCCATATCGGCCACACCGTGGTGCTCAACAAGATGCGCCAGCTGCAAGACCTGGGGCATACGGTGATATTTCTCATCGGCGACTTCACCTCGATGATCGGCGACCCCTCGGGCCGCAACGCCACGCGCCCGGCGCTGACGCGTGAGCAGATTGAAGCCAATGCACAAACCTACTACCGCCAGGCCAGCTTGGTGCTGGACCCCGGCAAGACCGAGATTCGCTACAACAGCGAATGGAGCGACCCGCTGGGCGCGCGTGGCCTGATCGAGCTCTCGGCCAAGTACACGCTGGCGCGCCTCTTGGAGCGCGACGACTTCACCAAGCGCTTCAAGGCCGGCAGCCCCATCAGCATCCACGAATTGCTCTACCCGCTGATGCAGGGTTATGACTCGGTGGCACTGAAGAGCGACTTGGAGTTGGGCGGCACCGACCAGAAGTTCAACCTGCTGGTGGGCCGTGCGCTGCAAAGCGAATACGGCCAAGAGCCGCAGTGCATCTTGACCATGCCTTTGCTCGAAGGCCTGGACGGCGTGGAGAAGATGAGCAAGAGCAAGAACAACACCATCGCCATCACCGACGACGCCAACACCATGTTTGCCAAAGTGCTGAGCATCAGCGACGTGATGATGTGGAAGTGGTTCACGCTGCTGTCCTTTCGGCCTGAGGCTGAGATCACTGAACTCAAGCGTCAGGTGGACGGTGGCCGCAACCCCAAAGACGCCAAGGTGGCGCTGGCCAAAGAGATCACGGCGCGCTTTCACAACGCGGCGGCTGCTGACGCGGCGGAGCAAGACTTCCAGCGCCGCGCCGCCGGTGGTGCGCCTGAAGAAATGCCGGCGGTCACCCTCAGCGGCGCGCCCTTGGCCATAGGCAGTTTGCTCAAACAAGCCCTGCTGGTGCCGTCGACCAGCGAAGGTCTGCGTTTGGTGCAGCAGGGCGGTGTGCGCATTGATGGCACCGTCATCAGCGACAAGGGACTGAAGGTGGCGGCAGGCACTTGCGTGGTGCAGGTGGGCAAGCGCAAGTTTGCGCGTGTCACGCTATCGGCCTAGTTTGGCCTAACGGTCAAATTGCCGGACCAGGCATCGTTTGTAAGCGGCGACAACATGCAGGTCAGCGCCTACCTAAAACTGTCCATTGCCGTGGCCCTGGCCACCATCGCGCTGAAGACCGGCGCCTGGTGGGTGAGTGACAGCGTCAGCCTGCTGAGTGACGCGCTGGAATCGCTGGTCAACCTGGCCGGCGCCATGTTCGCGCTGGCCATGGTCACGGTGGCCGCGCGCCCGCCCGACGACGAGCATCCCTACGGCCACCACAAGGCCGAATACTTCAGCAGCGGCTTTGAAGGCGTGCTGATCTTTGCCGCCGCGTTGGCCATCATCTGGGCCGCCGCGCACCGTTTGCTAGACCCGCAACCACTGCACGCGGTATGGCTGGGGCTGGTGCTGTCGGCAATCAGCACGGTGTTGAACGGCGCGCTGGGCTACAGCATGCTGAAAAAAGCGCGCGCCGTGCGCAGCATGGCGCTCGAAGCCGACGCGCGCCACCTCTTCACCGATGTCTGGACCAGCGTCGGCGTGGTGCTGGGCCTCATGGGTGTGATGGCCACCGGCTGGCTGTGGCTGGACCCGTTGATCGCGATTGCCGTGGCGCTCAACATCCTGCGCGAGGGCGGCCGCCTGGTGTGGCAGTCAGCCGGCGGCTTGATGGACGAAGCGCTGGACCCGGCGGCCAAGGCCGACATCGACAAGGTGCTGCAAGGCTTCGCCCACCAGACCATTCGCTTTGACCACATCGTCACGCGCCGCGCCGGCCAGCGGCGCTTTGTTGACCTGCACATGCACATGCCCGCCGCCTGGACGCTGGGCCGTGCGGCGGTCGTGCGCGGCAGTGTCGAGCAAGCGCTGATGAGCGCCGTGCCGGGGCTGCGCGCGACCATCCAGCTGCTGCCGCTGGACGTGGAAGCGCACTTCGACGACGCCAAGGATTTGATTTGATCGCGCTCGTGCAAAGGGTGGCGCAGGCGCGTGTGGAAGTGGCGGGCAACGTGGTCGGCGCCATCGCTCAGGGCTTGCTGGTGCTGGTGTGTGCCGAGCCCGACGACACTGATGCGCTGGCCAGCAAGCTGGTCGACAAGCTGCTCAAGCTGCGCATCTTTGCCGACGACACCGGCAAGATGAACCGCAGCGTTCAAGACGTGGCGGGTGGCCTGCTCATCGTGAGCCAATTCACCCTGGCCGCCGATGTGAGCGGTGGCAACCGCCCCAGCTTCACCGGCGCAGCGCCGCCCGCATTGGGCCGCACGCTGTATGAAACCGTGCTGCGCCTGGCGCGCGAACGTCACAACACGGTGGCTGCGGGCGAGTTTGGCGCCGAGATGCAACTGCACCTGGTCAACGACGGGCCGGTGACGATTCCGCTGACGCTGCGCTGAGCGGCCACGCAACTGCACGCAAGGCTCGCGGCGCGCGCAAAGCAAAGAAGCCACCCGCGGGGTGGCCTCTTTGGATGCAGACAGGACGCGCTGTGGATCAATCAGTCAGCGTACTGCCCCGCCGCCTTGATGGCCGGGCCCCACTTGTTGATTTCGGCTTCGACAAACTTCTTGTGCTCGGCTGGGTTGATTCGGTTGTCGGTGATGATCACCGCGCCCAGCGCTTCCTGGCGCTTGATGAACTCGGGGTCTTTGAGCGCCGCGCGCAGGGCCGCGTTCATCATGTCCAGCGCCGCCTTGGGCGTGCCCTTGGGGGCGTACAGGCCATGCCACACGGTGACGTTGAAGCCCTTGAGGCCTTGTGAATCGAGCGTGGGCAACTTGGCCAGTGCGGGCGTGGTCAGCGGCTTGCTGCTGGTCACGGCAAAGGCCTTGACCTTGCCGCCTTCGATCTGGCTCGTGGTGTTGGTGGTCTGGTCGCACATCAGGTCCACCTGGCCGCCCAGCAAGTCGGTCATGGCGGGTGCGGTGCCTTTGTAGGGCACGGTGGTCATGTCCACCGCAACGCTTTGCTGGAACAGCAAACCGCACAGGTGTGAAGCCGCGCCCAGGCCGGCGTTGGCCAGGTTGATCTTGCCTTTGTTGGCGTCAATCCACTTGCGCAACTCGGCAAAGTTGTTGGCCGGCAAGGTGGTGCGGCCAATCAGCGTCATGGGCACTTCATTGATCATGCCCACGTACTCAAAGTCTTCCAGCGTTTTGTAGGGCAGGTTGCGGTACAGGGCCGGGCTGGTGGCGATGCCGATGTGGTGCAGCAAAAAGGTGTAGCCGTCGGCATTGGCCTTGGCCACCTTGGCCGCACCCAGCGTGCCACCGGCGCCGCCGACGTTTTCAATCAGCACAGTCTGGTTGTTCAGGCCCTTGCGCAGCACCTCGCCCAGGTCACGCGCCACCTTGTCGGTGGGGCCGCCAGCAGCAAAGGGCACCACCAGGGTGATGGGCTTTTCGGGGTAGGCGGCAAAGGCACTGGTGGCGGCTGCGATGGCGGCCAAAGCTGCTAGGGCGATGTGGCTGGACTTCATGGTGTGGTCTCGGTCTGGGAGGGTGCAAACAAGGCCGCAATGCTAGTGCGGTGACCTTTGCCGGCAGCGTGGCAACTACTTATCCCTTGAATGAAGGGGGCTGCTGGTGGTCAAGGCGGGTCCGCGTGACGCCCGCGTGACGCTGTGTTGGGCAGGATGGGCGCGAAGTCACTGGAACACAGGAACGCGACATGGACACCAAGATCAAGCTGGGCGCGCTGCTGTGCGCTTGCCTGCTGTTGCCGGGGCTGGCCTTGGGCCAGGGGCGCACTTCACTCAGCGTCGTGCCAGCACCCGCAGGCACGGTCTACAGCAGCGCCCTGGCGATCAGCGATGCGGGCCACCTGGTGGGTTTTCATGACAACGGCAGCGTCTCCTTGCCCTTTGTCCTCAACCCCGACGGCAGCCAGGTGTTTCAGCAAATGGGCGCGGGTTTTGGCTACGCGGCGGCGGTCAACAGCGCCGGAGTGTCGGCCGGTGTCAGCAGTCTTGGCGGGGGCACGGCGATGCTCTGGGCCGCCAATGGCCAGTCCCAGGCGCTGGCGGCCCAGCAAGCCAACGGCATCAACCGTCAAGGCCATGTGGTGGGCAGCACCGGCAGCGCGGCGTTTTTCTGGGCCGAGGACACCGGTGTGCAGAGCCTGCTGCCGCTGGCCGCTGGCCGTGTGGCGTCGGCGTCTGCGGTGAACGACCAGCGTTGGGTCGTGGGCTGGGCTGGCGACGGTCCTGGCTTCAGCCGGCCCGTGCTCTGGCTACCGGGCTACGCGCCGCAGGACCTGGGCTCGCTGGGTGGCGCTGAGGGCTACGCCAACGCCATCAACAACCGCGGCGACGTCGCGGGTGTGGCCGGCACCGCCCAAGGCTACCGGGCCTTTGTGTGGGACAGCAACAGCGGCATGCGCAGCCTGGGCACCCTGGGCGGCAGCTACAGCGAAGCGCGCGGCATCAACAGCGCGGCGCAGGTGGTGGGCTGGTCCAGCGACGGCGCGGGTGCCAGCCATGCCTTCATCTGGCGCGAAGGCGCAGGCATGAGCAACTTGAACACGCTCACCGGCGCGTCGTTTTATGTGGCCGCCGCCCATGGCATCAACCGCTATGCGCAGATCGCCTTCAGCGGCGCCGCATCGGCCACGGCCACCGTGACCCAAGCTGGCATGCTGACCCTGCACCCCGACTGGCAAGGTGGCAGCGGCCGCTGGGACGACGGCCAGCACTGGAACTGGGCCGGCACCGGCGTGGCAGCGGCCGACGTGGGTCGCATGCACGATGTGATGATCAACCCCGGCACCACGGCCACCGTGATGGGCGCCGCTGAAGGCTTTGCACGTTCACTGCAAGTGGGTGGTTATCAAAGCAGCGGCCATATCGTCACTTTCGATCTGGCGGGCGGCACCACGCAGGTGGAAGGCGAGGTTTACATAGCGAGCGGCGGCGTGCTGCGTGGCAACGGCACACTGGTGTCGCGCGGCGGATACGGCGTCAGCCTGTACGACTCGCGTTTGCAGGTGGACGCCGGCCAGCGCATGCAAATTGTGGCGCAGCAGTTCACCAATGACGCCTTGGTACGTGTGCAGGGCACGGCCTTTGCACCCGCGCAATTGGAAGTCACCGGCAACGCCTACAACCAGGCCGGTGGCCGTATGCAGTTCACGCAGGCCGACGTGGTCTTGAGTACCAGCCTGAGCAACTATGGCCAAGTGGCGCTGCAAGACGCCAGCCTGACGGTCAACCCCTACGGACTTGAGAACACCAGCCAGGGCCAACTGCTGGTGAGTTTCGGGCGCAGCACGGTGGACGCGCAGATTCAAAACGACGGCAAGATCATCGTCGCCAACGGCGCGCAGGCCAGCTTTTACCAAGCCTTGCGCAACGACGGCGAGCTGCGTGTCTCGGCCGGCGGCGCAGCCAATTTCTTTGGCCAGGTCACGGGGCGCGGCAACATCACCGGCAGCGGCCAGGCGCGCTTTGAAGGGGGCTTGTCGCTGGGCAACAGCCCCGGCTGGGTCAGCATCAACCCGGCCACCACCATAGGCAGCGGCTCGCGCGTGTTGATGGAGCTCGGTGGCACCACGCCAGGCTTTGGCGACAACTTCCACGACAAGATCACCTTCAACGGCGCCGTGGTGCTTGAAGGCGGACCGCTGCAAGTGCTGTGGTGGGGCGGCTTTGCCGGCCACGCTGGCGACAGCTTTGATTTGTTCGACTGGAATGGCGGCTTGACCGGTACTTTCGGCAGCCTGTCGTTGCCCACGCTGGACGCCGGCCTAACCTGGAATGTGAGTGACCTGTACGCTGGTGGCACTATTGCCATCACGGCCGTGCCCGTGCCCGAGCCCGGCACGCTGGCCCTGTGGCTGGCCGGCCTAGCCGGCCTGGCAATGATGATTTCGCGTCAAACGCGGCGCACAGCAGCCGCAAAGGAGCCAACATGAAGCCACGCACACCCAACATTCGCGCCACCTTGTGGCCATGGGCCGTGTGTTTGTGCGCAGCGCTGGCTGCGCCTGCGCACGCCGTGCCGCGTTCGAGCTTTGGCAACACCTACTACTGGGGTGGTCTTGAAGGCGTGTTTGACGCCAGCGGCCAGCCCCTGAGTGGCGTCACCCTGAGCACCGACTCGGGCTTTGACCTGGTCACCGTCAGTGCCGTGCCCGAGCCCGGCAACTGGGCGCTGTGGCTGGGCGGCTTGGCGGTCATGGGCCACTTGCTGCGCCGCCGCGCCGCAAGCCTGACATGAAGCGCCTGTTCATCCCCGCCCTGGCTTTGCTGCTGAGCTTGCCGGCCCAGGCCGACACGCTGTGGGGCTACAACCAGGGCAGCTCGCAAGTGCTGGGCTTTGCCAGCAGCAGCGGCAGCGTCACCGATGTGCGCTGGCTGGGTGACCCGGCCGCCAACAATTTCGGCTATTTCAGCTCACTCAACCTGGACGTTAGCGGCACGCTGTGGGCCTATGCGCAGGGCAGCTCGCAACTGCTGGGCTTCGATGTCGACAGCGGCAGCTTGACGCAGGCGCGCTGGCTGGGTGACGCGGCCGCCAACCAGTTCAGCCAGCTCAGCCAACTGGCCATAGCTGCTGACGGTGTGCTGTGGGGCTACAACCGTGGCAGTTCGCAGCTGCTGGGTTTCAACATAGGCACCGGTGCGCTGAGCCAAGTGCGTTGGCTGGGTGACCCAAATGCCAATCAGTTCGCCAACCTGGACCAGTTGGCGTTTGCGGGCAACCAACTGTGGGGCTACCAGCGTGGCAGTTCGCAAATGCTCGGCTTCAACATTGGCACGGGTGCGCTGACGGATGTGCGCTGGCTGGGTGACGCCAACGCCAATCAATTCGCCAACCTTGAACAGTTGGGCTTTGATGCCACCGGCACGCTGTGGGGTTACCAACGTGGCAGCTCGCAGCTTCTGGGCTTCAACCTTGGCAGCGGCGCGCTCAGCGATGTGCGCTGGCTGGGTGACGCCAATGCGAACCAGTTCGCCAACTTGACGGCTTTGGAGTTTGCCGCTGCGGTGCCAGAACCTGCCACTGCCGCGCTGTGGTCGGGCGGCCTCGCGCTGATTTTGTGGGCACGCCGGCGACGGGTTCGCGCGCATCAGGCGTAGCTGCGTTTGTCCTCAATCACCTTGCCGTCGTTGGGCAGGCTGCCCGGCGCGGCCAGCACGATGTCGGCGCGCAGCTTGGTCACTTCGCGCACGGTGTTGGCCAGCGCACCCGCCAGGCCTTCGGCGCCGGCGCTTTCCACGTGCAGCGTCATGCGGTCATGGGCCATCTCACCTTCCACCACCAGGCGCGCGCGGCCCAGGCCGGGGTGGCGGCGCAGCACTTCAGCAATCTGGCCGGGGTGCACAAACATGCCCCTGACTTTGGCCGTTTGGTCGGCGCGGCCCAGCCAGCCTTTGATGCGTGTGTTGCTGCGCCCCGTGGGGCAAGCGCCGGCCATCACGGCGCTGAGGTCGCCGGTGCCAAAGCGGATGAGCGGATAGTCGGCGTTGAAGGTGGTGACCACCACCTCACCCACCTCACCATCGTGCAGCGGGTCGCCGGTGCCAGGGCGCACGATTTCGATGATCACGTCTTCGTCCACCACCAGACCTTGGCGCGCTGAAGTCTCGTAAGCAATGATGCCCACGTCGGCGGTGGCGTAGCTTTGAAAGCCTTGCACGCCGCGCTCCATCAGCCAGTCACGCAGGCTGGGCGGGAAAGCTTCGCCGCTGAGCATGGCCTTCTTAAGATGCGGCAAGGCGGTGCCCGTCTCGGCCGCTTTTTCCAGCAGGATGCGCAAAAAGCTGGGCGTGCCGGCGTAGGCGTTGGCCTTCAAGTGCTGCATGGCTTGCAGCTGCAATTCGGTGTTGCCGGTGCCACCCGGGAACACCGTGCAGCCCAGCGCCAGCGCGCCACTTTCCATGATCCAGGCACCCGGCGTCAGGTGGTAGCTGAAGCTGTTGTGAACCAGGTCACCGGCCACAAAACCCGCTGCGCGCATGGCGCGTGCGCTGCGCCAGTAGTCGGCTTGGTGGCCTTCGGGTTCGTACAGAGGCCCGGGGGATTGATAGACACGGCGCGCGCTGCGCAGGGCGCGCTGGGTGGTCCAGCCCAGGGCAGAGAAACCACCAAAGGCGTTGTCGTCGCGTTGCGCGTTTTGCTGGGCCAGCAACTCGTGTTTGCGTGTCACCGGCAGGGCCGCCAGGGCGGCGCGGCTGGTGATGTTTTCGGCGTTCACGCCGGCCAGGCGCGAAGCCATGGCGGGCACGGCCAGGGCGTGGCGCACTTGCTGCGGCAGTGCGGCCATCAAAGCAGCTTCGCGCTCGGCGCTGTCGCGTGTTTCCAGGGCGTCGGGTGGCGCGTGCTTCATGTCAGCCATCTCATTTCCGTGGACGGTGTGCGCCCGCATCAGTCTTCCTGGTCCCAGCGCGCCATGCGCTTCTTCACTTCGTCCACCAGCTTGCGCTGCGCCGTGGTGTTGGCCACCTCCAGCGTGTCCCACTGCGGCGTGAGGGCCAGCTTGCGCGCCAGCTTGGCGCTGATGCTGCTGCTGTCCAGCGACAGCTCCACCACCCGTTTGCCACGCAGCTCAAAGCTGTTGCCACGCTCGGCCAGTTTCAAATCGCGCAGGCTGCGTTTGATTTGCGCCAGCGCGTCTTCGGGCTGGAAGGGCGGTGGCGCAAAGCCACCCAGGTCGTCGTGGTTCACGACAGCCATCTCTTGCGACGTTTGTAGCTCTTCACGTCTCTGAAGCTCTTCCTGTCACCCCCACCCATGCCCAGGTAGAACTCTTTGACGTCTTCGTTTTCGCGCAGGTCTTTGGCCGCGCCTTCCATGACGATGCGGCCGCTTTCCAAGATGTAGCCGTGGTCGGCATAGCGCAGCGCCATGTTGGTGTTTTGCTCGGCCAGCAAGAAGGTGACTTTCTCGCGCTGGTTCAGGTCTTTGACGATCTCAAACACCTCTTCCACGATCTGCGGCGCCAGGCCCATGCTGGGCTCGTCAAGCAGCACCATCTTGGGGTTGGCCATCAGGGCGCGGCCAATGGCGCACATCTGCTGTTCACCGCCGCTGGTGTAAGCGGCCTGCGATGTGCGACGGGTCTTCAAGCGCGGAAAGTAGGTGTAGACCTTGTCCAGCGTGGCGGCCACGGCGGCCTTGCCGTCCTTGCGCGTGTAGGCGCCGGTCATCAGGTTGTCTTCAATCGACAGGTGCGCAAAACAGTGCCGTCCTTCCATGACCTGGATGACACCGCGATTGACCATCTCAGCCGTGCTGAGCTTTTCAATGCGCTCACCGCGCAGTTCGATGCTGCCCTTGGTGACTTCACCCCGCTCACCCGCCAGCAAATTGCTGACCGCACGCAGCGTGGTCGTCTTGCCCGCGCCATTGCCGCCCAGCAAAGCCACCACGCCACCCTCAGGCACTTGCAGGCTGACGCCCTTGAGCACCAGGATGACGTGGCTGTAGATGACCTCGATGCCGTTGACGTTGAGAAGGATGTTGGACATGTGCAGGGCGGATTGATCAAGTAGCAGCCGCAGAACCGGCTCCGCCGGGCCGCTGGCTGCGCCCCCTTGAGGGGGAGCGGCGTCAGCCGCTTACGGGGGTGGGCTCAGTTCACGGGGGTGGGTCTATGACTGACAGTCAGCGGGCGTGCGCCGCTCCAGCTTCTTCTCGGCCGCGTACTTGTCAGCCGCCGCCTTGATCATGGGCTTGATAAGGGCGCCGTCAGCCTCGATCCAGTCCGAGGTGAAGTT
>JANNEX010000553.1:0-14807 GCA_031379155.1 Rubrivivax sp. | reverse complement strand
CAGGTCGCACGCGCTGGCCGTGCATAACCTGCAGCCAGCTCACTTTGGTGAACAACTCATTGCCTTCGCGGTAAACACGCCCGTGGCTCTTGAACAAGTCCATGCGGTGCTTGAGTGTGTCTGGGATTGCCATCTCGCGGCAATAGTTCCAGAACGCGGTGTCGTTGCGCTCAGTGGCCTTGTAGTGAAGGATGATGAAGTCGCGCACCCACTCAAATTCCTGCGTCATGACGCGGTTGTACTGAGCCACGTCCTCTTGAGCAAAGCCCGCCGAAGGGAAGAAGGTCAACAGGTGCGCAATGCCCATCTGCACGAGGTGAATGCTGGTGGACTCCAGCGGTTCGACAAAGCCGCTGGCCAGGCCTATTGAGACGACGTTTTTGTTCCAGGCCTTTTTGCGCTTGCCGGTGACGAACCTGATGGGGCGCGGCTCAGCCAGCGGCGCGCCATCCAAGTTGCTCATGAGCACAGCTGTGGCTTCGTCATCGCTGATGAATTTGCTGGAGTACACGTGGCCATTGCCGATGCGGTGTTGCAACGGAATGCGCCACTGCCAGCCCGCGCTGCGCGCGGTAGACCGCGTAAAAGGCGTGATCTCTTTGACCGACATACAGGGCACGGCCAAGGCGCGGTCGCAAGGCAGCCAATGGGACCAGTCGTCGTAGCCTGTCTTCAACGTGCCTTCGATCAGCAAGGCGCGAAAGCCAGAACAGTCGATGAAGAGGTCGCCTTCGACGGCCTGGCCGGATTGCAGCGTCACCGAAGCCACGTTGCCCTCGACTTCACTCGTCGCAACGCTGACGATCTTGCCCTCGATGCGTTTGACGCCGCGCGCCTCGCTGTAACCGCGCAAGAATTTGGCGTACAGCGATGCGTCGAAGTGAAACGCGTAGGCGATCTGCGACAGCGGTGAGTTGGGCACATCCGTGCGCGGCCGCATGAACTTGTTGTGCAAACAAGCCATGGTGTTGATTGAATAACGTTCGAGTTCCAGTGCCTTGCCGGCCAGGTACTGCTTGAGCCAGTACTGGTGGAAGTCAACCGTCCAATTGTCTTGCCCGATGACGCCAAAGCCGTGGATGTAGCGGTCACCCAGCCGGCCCCAATTGACAAATTCGATGCCCAGCTTAAATGAAGCCTGCGTTTGCCGCATGAAGTCGTCTTCGTCGAAGTCGAGCATGCGGTTGAAGACCGAAATCATGGGGATGGTGGCTTCACCTACGCCAATGGTGCTGATCTCGTCAGACTCAACCAGCGAAATGACATAGCGGCCCTTGAGCACCTTGGCCAAGGCAGCGGCCGTCATCCAGCCAGAAGTACCGCCACCGACGATCACAACCCTACGTATCTCGTTCATTTCCAACCCTTGCCTGCCGGGCCAACGCACCACCTGCCCAGAATACCTCAGCACAAAAGGAAAACCCCTCGCCAAGGTGTCCCGGCAAGGGGTCGCGTCAGCACGAAGGCCTACTGGTATTTGTAGGTCAACTTGGCGGCAATCGAAGCGCCGGTCTTGTTCTCTGACTCGACCGAGCCGTCCAGGCGCAACTGGCGGTAGGTTGGCTTGTTCAAGTTGTTGCCCTCGACCCGAATGCCCAGGCCCTTCATCACGCCGTCCTGGAACTCGTAGCCAATCTGCGCTGAGACCCACGAAGAGCCTTCGATGTACTTCAGCGTCGGGTAGCCACCCGTCGCGTCGTTGGCCACGCTGCCCACATAGGTCGATCGTTTGTTCTGAGCCACGAAGGCGCTGAAGCCATAGCCTTCGTAGTACAGCAACAGCTTCGTGTTGGTCTTGGACAGGCCCGGCAGTGGCATCGTCAAACCGTTGTACTGCACTTGCTGGTTAGGGTTGAGACCAATCAGGTTGGGCAGCTTCACTGAGCTTGACGTGCTGGAGTAGCTGCCGGTCATGCCAAAGCCATCCAGGAACTTGGTGGCCAGACCAAAGGGCAAGGAGGCTGAAAGTTCAACGCCGCTTAGGTTGCCTCCATTGCCATTGACTGATGTGGTGAACACACCGCGCGGGCCTGCGGCTGGGATCGTCAGCCCCAACTGCTGCGCATAGGTGGTGAAGTCGTAGTTGATGTCGGTTGAGGTAGTGATGTATGAATCCAGCTTCTTGTAGAACGCGGCCGCGCTGACGTAGCCTTTGTTGCCGAAATACTTCTCGTATGAAAGGTCCAGTGCCTTGGCCTTGAAAGGTTTGAGCTGCGGGTTGCCGGCCGAGCCCACAAAGCGGCCAAAGGTGCCGACATTGCCAGCATTGGTGTCGACACTGGCGGCAAAAGAATTGCGCAAATCGGTCATGGTCGAGCGCGCAATCTGCTGGCCTGCGCCCAGCCTGAGCACATTGCCGGAGCCCAAGTCGGCGGACAGGTTGACGGTGGGCAAAAAGTCGGTGTACTTGATGCCGTCGGTGCGCAGTGCGCCGGCCGGATTTGTCAGCACCACGCCAGAGCCAATTTCGGCACGGAAACCCGAGGACGATTGATCAGTGTTGACAATTTGCACGCCTGCATTTCCGCGCAAGGGGATGCCGGCAACATTGCTTTCAATGTTGGCTTTGAGATAGGCCGTGAGCACTTTTTCCTGCACGCCCCAGGTCTTGGACAGAATGTCGTCGTTGTACTTGCGCAGCAGCTTGGCACCAGGCCACAGGTCGGCCGAGGGGTCAAAGGTCAGCAAGTTCACACCTGTGCCACCCACGTTGGTGGCCACATAGGCGTCAGCGGGGAAATCGAACGGCACGTTGCCCGTACCTGCGGCCGAGACGATCAGGCCCTCGTCGGTGACACGGTCCTTGGTGCGCTTGGTGTAGTTGGCACCAAATTGCAGGTCAGTGAACATGCCACCTTCGGGCAAGTCCTTGCGGAAGTCGGCGCGCAAAGCGTCCACTTTGTCAGTGATGGTGGGGCCTTTGGAGTAGCCCGCTTGCGGCACGCCAGTGATGCCGCTCCAGCCCGTCTGGTCACGCACCTTGATGGTGGCTGGGTTGGTGTAGCTCAAGGGGCTGCCCAGGCTGAACTGCGGTATGCCGCCGGCCGTGGTGTCAAAGCTGAAGGTGTCGGCGGCTGCAATGCCGGCGTAGGCTTCAATGTCACGCTCCACGCGCTTGGCTGAGTTGTGGCTCAGGTCAATTGATGCGCTCCAGGTGGGGGCGAAATTCCAGTTTGTGCGCCAGCCAGCGGACATGATCTTGTCTTTGTCGAAGACGCTCTCGATGCGGTCGATCAGGCCGTTGGGGCCCGCACCCAATTGGAAGGTGCCTTGGGTGGCGACACCGTTGACCACGGTGGCATTCGTGATGGGGCCGCCCAAGCCGCCCTGAAAGCGTGCTTCCTTGGCCACACCGTCAATCTTGGCCCAGTAGAGGTCAAGCTGGCTGGTGAGATCCTTGTTGGGCTTGAAGGCGATGATCGCCGCCACGCCCGTACGCTCGTCGGTAACGCGCCGGTTCTTGTATTGGTCCAAGCCGTTGCCGAAGACAGGCACTTTTACGCCCGGCACTACGGTACCGTTTTTCAGCGTAGCTTGTACGGTGGCCTCGCCCCAGCCGCCGCCGCCAAGTTCATTGGTGGTGCCGTCTGCACGCACAAAGCCTAGTGCGACACCCAGCTTACGGTCGGCAAACTGGTCGACATAGGTCAGGCTGAAACGCTTGCCGTCACCTTCCACAGGAAGGCCTTTGCCAGTCTTGATTTTTTGCGCTTGAGCAGCCAGCACTCGGCCGCCAAAAGAAAGTGGATCGACCAGCTTGTTGTCGATGGTGCCGGCCAAGCCAGCCGTCATCAGCGTGGCATCCCCCGTCTTGTAGACCGTGGCCCCCGCGATGAGTTCGGCCGGGTAGACGCTGAGGTCCACCGCGCGGCTGTCACCGACACTGGTTTGTTCGCGGCCATTGAGCAAGTAGCCATTGAAGTCGGGGCCCAGGCCGCGGATGCTGATGGTCGAAGCACCGCCGCTGCGCGTGCGCTGCGTGGTCACACCTGGCAGACGCGCCAATGACTCGGCGATGCTAGTGTCGGGCAGCTTGCCGATGTCTTCGGACGAGATGGCCTCGACCACACCGTCCGCATTTTTCTTCACGCTGATGGCACTTTCAATGCCGCGCCGAATGCCGGTGATGGTCACCACATCAGCCGCCGGCGCTGCGCCCGCCGCCTGCTGCGCCTGGACGGCGCCCACGCCGCACAAAAGTGCGGCAACTGCCGCCGCCACCGGGGTGGCTTGCATCAAAACGCGGGCACGGCTGCGCGCGGGGTTGGAACTGTTCATGGATGTCTCCTGAGACTCGCGGGAACTACACACTTCCGTCGGCGCCGGCACGTTGGCCAACGTCGATCGGGCGACGGGAACTGGGTTGACTGAGGCTGGTTTGTACCAAAACTAGATTCTTAGGATACCTTCGGAAACCCTAGCAGGCGCGGCTTGAACGGCACAGGAAGCTCTCTTTTTGCTCCTTCGTCCAGCAGGAAGCGCCTAGGAGAAACCAGGACTTGAAGCTCGTGCCGTCTGCGCGCCCTTGACGGCCTGGCCAGTTTGTAGCGAAACTACATTGTGCAAAAAACAACATCCTCGCTTGCCGTCAAGCTCAGCGTCAGCTTGGCGACAACCGCAGCCCTGGCCTTACCACTGTGCGCAGCGGCCGGTCCACTGAAACTCCATGTACCTTCGCCCGACTGGCGCGACCAGATCATTTATTTCGTGGTCACCGACCGTTTTGCCGACGGCGACCCCAGCAACAACGACCAAGGTGCGGGCGAATTCGCTGCCGGCCAGCGCAGCCGCTACAACGGCGGCGACTTAAAGGGTCTGACGCAGAGGCTGGACTACATCCGCGGCCTGGGCGCCACCGCACTGTGGATCACGCCGCCGGTGGCCAACCAGTGGCTGGACCCGGCAGGCAGCTATGCCGGCTATCACGGCTACTGGGCTGAGAACTTTGTGCAGGTTGACCGCCACCTGGGCACGCTGGCCGACTATCGCGCGCTGTCGCATGGCCTGCACACACGCGGCATGTACTTGGTGCAGGACATCGTCGTCAACCACACCGGCAACTACTTCACCTACCGCGACCGTTGGGACGCTGCCGACCCCGCCAAGGGCTATGAGCCGCATGACCGCAGCGCGCCAGTGGCGCGGCCGTCGCAGCCACCGTTCGATCAGAACGACCCGCGCGACGCGGCACAGGGCGCGGCTGGCATCTACCACTGGACGCCCGACGTGGCCGACTACAGCAACCCGACGCAGGAGATGAACTTTCAGATGTCGGGCCTGGACGACCTGAACACCGAAAACCCTGTCGTGCGCCGCGCGCTGCGGCACAGCTACGGCTTCTGGATTCGCGAAGTCGGCGTCGACGCCTTTCGTGTCGACACTGCGTTTTACGTGCCGCCCGAGTACTTTGACGACTTCTTGAATGCGCGCGATGCACAGGCACCCGGCATCAACACCGTGGCGCGGCGCACGGGGCGGCGCAGCTTCCATGTCTTTGGCGAAGGCTTTGGTATCGACAAGCCTTTTGAGGATCAAAAAGCCACCAAGATAGACCGTTATATGAGCGGTACAGGCGGCAAAAGAGGCCAGCCTTTGCTGCCCGGCATGCTGAACTTTCCGCTCTACGGCGCTTTGGGTGATGCCTTTGCGCGCGGCCGGCCCACGACTGAGCTGGCGCACCGCATCACCCGCATGATGGAGATGCACGCCAGGCCGCACCTGATGCCAAGCTTTGTCGACAACCACGATGTCGACCGCTTCCTGGCCGGTGGCAATGAGGCCGGCCTGCGCCAGGCGCTGCTGGCCATGATGACGCTGCCCGGCATACCGGTCATCTACTACGGCACCGAGCAAGGCCTGACCGAGCAGCGCGGCGCGATGTTCGCCGCCGGTTGGGGCTCTGGCGGGCGCGACCGCTATGACACGGGCACGGCGCTGTACCGCGACATCGCGGCCATGGCTGCGCTGCGCAAAAGCCACCGCGTGCTCAGCCGTGGCGTGCCCCAAGTGCTGCAAAGCAATACCGCACAACCTGGCGTCCTGGCCTGGACCATGAAGCATGGCCCAGACAAGGCGCTGGTGGTCTTCAACAGCGCCGACAGCGATGCGCTGCTGGCCCACGTCGACACTGGCCTGGCGGCGGGCACGGTGTTGCATGGCTTGTTCGGGCTGCAAGGTGTTCCGGCGCGCCTGGTGGTGGGCGCAGGCGGGCGGCTCACGCTGCGCCTGGGCCCGCGCAGCGGTCAGGTCTGGCGTGCCACTGCGCACCGGCAAGCCGTGGCCACCGCAACCAGCGGGCTCGCGCTGGAGCCGCTGGCCCAAACGCAGGTGCAAGCGCAGGTGCAAGCCCAGGTGCAAGCGCAGGGTGACTTTGATGTCAGCGGCAGCGCGCAGGGTCAAACCCAGGTGCTGCTGGTGGTGGACGGCGACTTGGCCACGGCCACGCCGGCTGCGGTGGGCACCGACGGACGCTGGCGCGCGCGCGTGGACACGTCGAACATGGTCGATGCCCAAGCCAGCCACAGCGTCACGGTGTGGGACGGCGCGCACAGCGCAGCGCCCAGCCAAAATTTTCGCGTCGACCGGCCCTGGCAACTGCAAGCCGACGTGGCCGACCCCGCAGGCGACGACCGTGGCCCCACCGGCAACTACAGCTACCCCACTGACGCCAGTTGGGGAAGCAACCGCCAGATGGACCTGCGCGGCGTCAGGGTCTACAGCTCGGGCGGGGCTTTGCGGCTGGACTTGCAGATGCACCGCATCACCGCCGGCTGGACCCCGGCCAATGGTTTTGACCACGTCAACTTCACCGTCTTCATCGAGCTGCCTGGGCAGGCCGGCGGCGCCACCGTGATGCCTTTGCAGGATGGCAATTTGCCGGCCGGCATGCGCTGGCACCGGCGGCTGCGCGTGGGCGGCTGGTCGAACGCGCTGTTTGACGCACAGGGCGCGTCGGCCACGGTCGAAGGCCGTCTGGTCACGCCCACGGCCAGCATTCGCGTCGATACCGCCAGCCACACCGTCAGTCTGGTGCTGCCGTCGGCCGCGCTGGGCAAGCTGGCCACGCTCAGCGGCGCCCGCATCTACGTCACCACCTGGGACTACGACGGTGGCTACCGTGCCTTGGGCGCCACGGCGCAAGGCTATGCCATGGGCGGCGGCGGTCCTGGGCAGGCCAAGGTGATGGACGACTCAGCCGTCATCACCCTGCCCTGAAAGTGCAAAAAGGGCAGTGGCCGAAGCCGCTGCCCTTTTGGCGTGAAGCGCGAAGAATTACTTCTTGGCTTCTTCTTTCTTCATGTCAGCCTTCTTGGCGGTCTTGGCCTTCTTGGCCTTCTTGGCAGCGCTGGCGGCGGGCTTGGCGGCCTCAGCCTTGGCGGGGGCAGCAGCAGCGTGCGAAGCGGCTTGGGCGCCGGTCATAGCGAAAGCGGCCAGGATCAGGGCGGACAGGATCTTGCTCATGTGAATCTCTCTAAGTTCAAGGTGGAGGGTTTGCCCGGACGCTCCACCCAGGCGGTTTGTTCCACCAAGGTGCTGTCATCGAGCGACCGGCCAGTGGCAAAACTTCGCTTGCTCTTGGCCCGTCCCATCCACAACGCGGCAATCCGCAAACGGTTGACGCGGCCTGAATCTGACTTGGAGGCCGGGGCGTAAAACGGGCCGTAGAAGTCTGCCCGCTACGATCCCCGCCATGCCTGTGCCGCGTTTGATTGCCTTTCTCCTGTTCTTTGGGCTGGCGCTGCCAGCGTTGGGCGCGCCCTTCACGCCAGTCGCCGACAGTGTGGTGCTGGAAACCGTGCCCGCCCGCGCCAGCGACCCCGCCGCGCGCGAAATGCAGGCGCTGCGCCAGGCCTGGCGCGCTCAGCCACAAGACTTGGCCGCCGCCACCGCCCTGGCCTGGCGCTACCAGGCCGAGGTGGCTGCCACCGGCGACCCGCGCTACATGGGCTACATCCAGGCCGCCTTGCAGCCCTGGTGGACGCTGCCCGAGCCACCCCCCGAAGTGCGCGTCTTGCGCGCCGTGGTGTTGCAGTTTGACCATCGCTTTGAGGCCGCGCTGGCTGACCTGCGCGCCGTGCTGGCGCAGCAGCCCGACCATGCCACCGCTCTGGCCTGGCAGTTGGCCATTCAGATGGTGCTGGCCGACTACGCGGCTGCACGCACCAGTTGCGAGTTGCTGGCAGACAGCGTCAACCCCCTCATCGCTGCTGCCTGCCGAGCGCAAGTGGACGCCGCCACGGGCCGCGCCGGCCCGGCGGCAGCGGCCTTGCGTGAAGCGCTGCGTGTCAACAGCAACGCCGCTGCCGACGAACGCCTGTGGTGCCTGACGCGCCTGGCTGAAATTGAAGAGCGCCGGGGTGACTTTGGCGCTGCCGAATCGGCTTTCAAACAAGCGCTGGCGACTGGCCTGCCCGACACCTACTTGCAAGCCGCGCACGCCGACTTCTTGCTCGACCGTGGCCGCGCTGCTGAGGTGGTGGCGCTGCTCAAAGATCGCGGCCGCGCCGATGTGCTGCTGCTGCGCCTGGCCTTGGCCGCCAAGGCCACGGCCGACCCCAAAGCAGCGCAATGGGCCGGCGAATTGCAAGCCCGCTTTGACGCGGCGCGCCTGCGTGGCGACACCAGCCACCGCAAAGAAGAAGCGCGCCACGCGCTGGCGCTGCGTGGCGACAGCGCACTGGCGCTGAAACTGGCGCGCGAAAACTGGGCCGAGCAGCGCGAAGCCGCTGACGCACGTGTGCTGCTTGAAGCCGCGCTGGCCGCGCGCGACAAACCCGCTGCCGCGCCGGTGTTGCAGTGGCTGGCCAGCAGTGGTTTTGAGAGCGTGCAGCTGCAAGCGCTGGCCAAACAAGTGCAGGCGTTGCCATGACGCGGTGGCTGTCTTTGCTGGCCACGGCGTGGCTGCCTTTGCTGGCCACGGCGTGGCTGTTGCTGGCCGACACCGCGCAAGCGCACAAGCCTTCCGACAGCTACCTGCGCATCCAGGCCGACGCCCAAGGCGCCATCAGCGGCCAATGGGACATTGCCCTGCGTGACCTCGACTTCGCGCTGGGCCTGGACGCCGACGGCGACGGCAACATCACCTGGGGCGAGGTGCGCGCGCGCCATGCCGACATCGCCGCCTATGCCGCCGCGCGCCTGGCACTGCGCGCTGACGGCCAGGCCTGCACGCTGAGCATTGGCCCGCAGCAGGTCGATCAGCACACCGACGGCGCCTACAGCGTGCTGCCCTTGCAACTGGGCTGCGCGCAGCGGCCGGCGGCGCTGGAAGTCGACTACCGCCTGTTTGCCGACATCGACCCGCAGCACCGGGGCCTGCTCAACCTGAGCACGCCGCAAGGCACGCGCACGGCCGTGCTGGGCCCGCAGGACAGCCGCCAGAGTTTTGATCTGCGTGCGGCGGCCGAGGGTTCGGCCTGGTCGCAGTTCTTGAGCTATCTGCGTGAAGGTGTCTGGCACATCTGGATAGGCTTTGACCACATCCTGTTTTTGCTCTCGCTGCTGCTGCCCGCCGTGGGCTTGTGGGCGGCGCAGCGCTGGCAGCCGGTGCAGCGTTTTGGCCAGGCGGCGTGGGACGTGCTGCGCATCGTCACGGCATTCACGCTGGCGCATTCCATCACGCTGTCGCTGGCCACGCTGGGCTGGGTCAGCCTGCCCTCACGGCTGGTGGAATCGTGCATTGCGGCGTCGGTGGTGTTGGCAGCGCTGAACAACGTCTGGCCGGTCTTCCACGGCCGGCGCTGGATGGTGGCTTTTGCCTTCGGACTGATTCACGGTTTTGGCTTTGCCAGCGTGCTCGTCGACCTGGGTCTGCCACAAGGTGCGTTGGCCTTGGCGCTGGTGGGTTTCAACGTCGGCGTTGAGCTGGGGCAGTTGGCCATCGTCGCGGTGTTCTTGCCGCTGGCTTTTGTGCTGCGCCGTAGCTGGTTTTACCGCCGCCTGGTGCTCATTGGCGGCTCGCTGGTGATTGCTGTCCTGGCTGCGGTGTGGTTTGTCGAACGGGCTTTCGTGTTGTCGCTGCTGTGAACGACGCGGCGCCACAACTTGCCCTTGGCGGCGCGCCCGTGCTGCTGGCCCACGGCCAGCGCCACGCCCTGACCACGCCCGACGCCTTGATGTTCGCCTGGCTGGCGCTGGAAGGCCCCACGCCGCGCGAACGCGTGGCCACGTTGCTGTGGCCCGAAAGCGACGAACAAGCCGCGCGCAACGCCCTGCGCCAGCGCCTGTTTCGCCTGCGCAAGCAACTGGGTGATGTGGTCAGCGGCAGCAGCACGCTGGCACTGGCGCCAGGTGTCGTGCATGACCTGCATGACGGCGGCCCCTTGCTCGGTGACCTGGGTGCGCCCGACTGCCCCGAACTCGACGCCTGGCTGGCCCGCCGCCGCGCCACACAGCGCGCCGGCGCAAGGCACGAGCAAGAAGCCCGCATCGAAGCCCTGGAAGCGGCCGGCGACAGCGCCGCCGCACTCCCCTTGGCACTGGCTTTGGTGGACGCAGAACCGCTGTCCGAAGACGCGCACCGCCGTGTCATGCGCTTGCACTATTTGCGCGGCGACCGCGCTGCCGCGCTGCTGGCCTTTGACCGCTGCGAGTCTTTGCTCAAAGACGAAGTCGGCGCGGCGCCGTCGGCGCAAACACTGGCGCTGTTGGCGACCATTGAACAGTCGGCCACCGTTGAAGGCGCCACGCCGGCGCGCCAGGCCGTGCCGGCGGCCATGCTGCGCCCGCCAAGGCTGATTGGCCGCGACGCTGAACTCCAAGCCCTGGGCCGTGGCCTGGACGCTGGCCATGTGGTGGTGCTGATGGGTGAAGCCGGCATGGGCAAGTCGCGCCTGCTGCAAGCGCTGGCCGCGCAGCACAGTGCCACCTTGCACAGCAGCGGCCGCCCCGGTGATGCGCTGGTGCCTTACGCCACCATCGCGCGCGCGCTGCGCCAGTTGCTCGACCGCGACCCCACGGCTGCTGACCCCGCTTTGCGCCGCCAACTGGCACCGCTGCTGCCCGAATTGGCGGTCGACACCACGCCCGTGCCGCTGGCCTTGCAGCCGCCGCTGGCGCGCCCCGTGCTGGCCTTGCTGCGCCAGGCCAGCCGTGTCGTGCACACGCTGGCGCTGGACGACTTGCACTTTGCCGACGACGCCACGCTGGAGCTTTTGCAGCTGCTGCTGGCAGCGCCACGCGACAGCGGCGCCCAAGCGCCAACGCCCACTCTGCGCTGGTGCCTGGGCCTGCGCCCGGCCGCCGCAGGCAGCCGCTTGCAAGCCTTGCTCGACGCGCTGGCCAGCGCCGGCCCACAGACGCGCCTGACCTTGCAGCCTTTGACCGAAGCGCAGTTGGCCGAGCTCATCGACTCGCTGGCCCTGCCCGGCTTGCGTGGCCAGGACAACGCGGCGCTGCTGCACCAGCGCACGGGCGGCAACCCGCTGTTTGCGCTGGAAACGCTCAAGCTGGCGTGGAACGAAGGTGCGTTGCAAGCGGGTGTTGGCGCCAGCGCGGGCCTGCCACGGCCGCAGTCGCTGGCGCAACTCATTGGCCAGCAACTGGCGCGCCTATCGCCCCAGGCCTTGCAATTGGCGCGTGTGGCCGCCGTGGCCGGGGTTGACTTTGGCATCGCGCTGGCCGAAGCCCTGCTGTCGCGCAACGCGCTGGAATTGGCCGACGCCTGGGCCGAACTCGAAGCCCAGCAGGTGCTGCGCGGCGACGCTTTTTCGCACGACCTGATTCACGACGCGGTGCTGCAAGGCCTGCCCGAATTGATCGCCCGCCACCTGCACGGCCAGACGGCAAGCTGGCTCGAAAAGTCGGCCGGCGAAGCCGCGCGCGTGGCTGCGCACTGGGAAGCCGCAGGCCAGCGCACACGCGCCCTGCCCGCGCTGCGTGCGGCGGCTGAACAGGCACGCCGTGCGCTGCGCGAAAGTGAACGCATCACACTGCTGCTGCACGCCGCCGACATCGCGCAAAGCGAGGCGCGGCCCGACGAAGCTTTTGATCTGGTCAACAGCGCCATCGACGGCCACATGAACACCATCCGCCAGGCCGACGGCTTGCCGCTGCTGGAACGCCAGCAAAGCCTGGCGCGCACGCCCTGGCAATTCGCCAAGGTGATGGCCAACCGCGCCTGGTACGCCGCCGTGCTGGGCGAATGGGAACAGGCACTCACCCAAGGCCAAGAAGCGCTGAACCTGGCCCTGCCTTTGCAGGACGAAGTGCTGCTGGCGTCGGTGCGCCAACGCCTGGGCACGGCCATGGGCATGACGGGCGACTTTGACGACGCACTGGCACACCTGCGCGCGGCGCAGGCCTGGACCGAAGGCCACGCCGCGCCCGAAGACCAGGTCGAATTCCAAGGCAACCTGGCCGTCGTGCTGGACAACCTGGGCCAGGCCGAACAGGCGCAGGTGCACCACCAGCGCGCCATTGCAGAATCGGCCATTCACAGCGAACACGCACAGCGCGCCACGCTGCTGGCCAACTACGCGCTGAGTCGCCTGGACGCGGGTGACGCGCTGGGCGCGCTTGACCAGGCCTTGCAGGCCCAGCGCATCGTGCACAACTTCGAATTGGCCGGCGGCAGCGCCGGCTACATCGCCGTGCTGCTGGCGCAGTGTGAACGTGCGCTGGGCCACTACACGGCGGCCTTGCAATGGTGCGAACGCGCCGAGGCCATCCTGGCCGAGCGCAACCCTTCGCGCGTGCCCGTGGCCTTGCTGCACCGCGCCCATGTCTGGCTGGACCTGGCCCAGCACGCGCGTGCCATGCAGGTGCTGGACGGCGCCGCGCTGGCCACCGCGCGCAGCTTGCAACCGCGTTATGCCGTGCGCTGGCTGGTTTTGCTGGCGCGTGTCAAACGGCGACTGGGGCCAGGCATGGCGGATGAGGCAGCGGCGCTGCTGACAGAAGCCGCCGCCCTGGCGCCGGCCAATGGCTGGCCCGAGCTGGGCTTGATCGTGCGCACAGAACAGGCGCTGGCGCTCGAAGCGCCCCTGGCGGCCACACAACTGCTGGCCGTGGCGCGACAGGCAGGCCAGCGCCAACTGCGCAGCGCCGAGCTGGCGGCTTGGGCGCATCTTGCCGCGCGCTGCGGCGGGGCCGACCAGGCCGTTGAAGTGGCAAGCCATGTGCAGCGCCTGGCCGCCACCTCAGAAGCCCTGCACGCCGACCGTGCCTTGCGCTGGCTGGCCCCTGCGCAAGCGCTTCAAATGGCCGGCCGCCCAGAGCAAGCCGCGCAGCAGGCCCGGGCTGGCCGCGACTGGCTGCGCACCACGGCGGCCGCGCATGTGGCCAGCGAACATGCCGACAGCTTCTTCCACCAGCACCCCAGCCACCGGCCGTTATTGGCCTGGCCCGGCATGTCACCCCCTGGGGACGCGGCGTAACGGCTGCGTAACGCCCACTCTCCTACAACTGCGTGGTGGCGCCGTCAAGTTCTGTGACAAGGGCGCCGGCAGCCACGCCGAACCAGGGGAGTTTTTATGTTTGCCAGCCAAAGAAACCGCACCGACTTTGCCGACACCCGGTCCTTGGGCAGTGAGCCCGCTTACAGCCTGGCTGGGGTCAGCCGTTTTGAGATCAGCCGTTATGAGAACCAGGACGCCCAAGAAGCCCTGGCCCAGTGCGACGCCGCCGACACGCAGCTGCTGCGCCTGGTGGTGTGCGTGGCCAGCGTGACCTTCACGCTGGCCTTGGTCGCCAGCATGGCCTGAGGCCCACCTCAAGCCATGGGGCCAGCATGGCCTGATCGCCTGCTTCAAGCCTCAAGCATTGACCGCAGCCCGCCGCGCGCCCACCGCCGCCGCCAATTCACGCAGCAAGGGATGCGTCTGCTGCCAGCCTAGACAAGCGTCGGTGATAGACACGCCGTGTTTGAGTGGCACGCCACTCACCAGGTCTTGGCGGCCCGGCTCCAGGTGGCTTTCAATCATCACACCAATGATGCCGCGCTGACCCGCCGCGATCTGCGCCGCCACGTCTTGCGCCACCGCTATCTGGCGCAGCGCTTGTTTGCCGCTGTTGCCGTGTGACACGTCAATCATCACCTGCTCGCGCAGCCCGGCCGCACGCAGCGCCTGGCAGCTTTGCGCCACCTCGGCAGCGCCGTAGTTAGGCGCCTTGCCACCGCGCAAGATGACGTGGCAGTCGTCATTGCCACGGGTCTCGAAAATCGCCGCCATGCCCATCTTGGTCATGCCCATGAAAGCATGCGGCGCGCGGGCGGCCACCACCGCGTCGGCCGCCACCTGAATGCTGCCGTCGGTGCCGTTTTTGAAGCCCACGGGGCAGCTCAAGCCCGACGCCAACTGGCGGTGGCTTTGGCTCTCGGTCGTGCGCGCGCCGATGGCGCCCCAGGCAATCAGGTCGGTGATGAACTGGGGGCTCAGCAGGTCAAGAAATTCGGTGCCCGTGGGCAGGCCCAGCGTGGTCAGCTCAAGCAGCAGGCGGCGCGCACGTTCAAGGCCTTCGTTGATGGCAAAGCTGCCGTCCAGGTGCGGGTCGTTGATGTAGCCCTTCCAGCCCACCGTAGTGCGCGGCTTTTCGAAGTAGGTGCGCATGACGATGCAGAGGTCGTCCTGCAACTCGTCGGCCAGGGCCTTGAGGCGATGGCCGTACTCCAGCGCCTGGTCGTGGTCGTGGATGGAACAGGGGCCGACAACGACGATGAGCCTGTCGTCGCGCCCATGCAGCACGGCCGCCAGCGCAGCGCGGCTGCCCTCCACCAGAGCCAGCGTGTCGCTGCGCACGGGCACCCGTTCTTGCAGCAGCGCCGGCGTCATCAGCGGGCGCACCGCGCCTATGCGCACGTCGTCGAT
>JANNEX010000542.1:0-6432 GCA_031379155.1 Rubrivivax sp. | reverse complement strand
TACGCAGAACGCATCTTCAAGCAGATACAAGGCTTTGGCGAATACGGATTCCCTGAAAGCCACGCCGCCAGTTTTGCCTTGCTGGTCTACACCAGCGCCTGGCTTAAATGCCACCACCCGGATGCTTTTTTGGCCGCGTTGCTGAACAGCCAGCCCATGGGGTTCTATGCGCCCGCGCAACTGGTGCGTGACGCCAAAGAACATGGTGTGGTGGTGCTGGCCGTGGACGTGGTCAAGAGTGTCTGGAGCACAGAACTTGAAGGTGATGCCCAGCCGCTGCGTGACGTGCGCCTGGGCTTTGACCGCATCAGCGGCTTCACGCAAGAAGCGGCCCAGCGCATCGTGGCCGCGCGCGCTGACGCCAACTTCAACAGCCCCGAAGACCTGGCGCGCCGCGCGCAGCTGGACGCGCATCACCTGCAACTGCTGGCCCAGGCCGACGCGCTCAAACCCATCACCGGCCACCGCCACCAGGCCGCCTGGGCGGTGGCCGGTGTGGACACGCACGCCACGCCGCTGCTGCGCAGCACACGCACACAAGAAGCCGGCGCAGAATTGCCCGCGCCCAACGCCGCCACCACCGTGCTGGCCGACTACCGCGCCACCGGCCTGAGCCTGGCCCAGCACCCGCTGGCTTTGCTGCGCAAGCAACTGGATGTCTACAAGGTGCTGCCCGCAGCGCTGCTGCGCCACTACCCCAACGGCCGCCTGGCGCGCGCCAGCGGCATCGTCACCCACCGCCAGCGCCCGCAAACGGCCAAGGGCGTAGTTTTTGTGACGCTGGAAGACGACACCGGCGCCGTCAACGTCATCGTCTGGCCCCAGGTGGCCGACGCGCAGCGCAAGGCGCTCTTGGCGTCCACCCTGCTCACGGTGTACGGCATCTGGCAATGTGAGGGCGAAGTGCGCCACCTGGTGGCGCGCAAGCTGGTGGACCATTCGTTTTTGTTGCAAGGGCTGGCCACCCATAGTCGCAACTTCCGTTGAGTCCGACCGTCTCGTCGGCCACGGCGACAATACTGGGCATGCAACTGCCCATCGAATGGCTGCCCAGCGAAGGCGCGCCCGAACAACTCATCCTGCTGCTGCACGGTTGGGGCTCCGACGGCCGCGCCATGGCGCCCTTGGCGCAGGCCTTGAGATCAACGTTTCCCCAAGCCGCCGTGCTGGCACCTGACGCGCCGCAGGCCTACGAACGCGCCAAAGAAGGCAGCGACCACACACGCCAGTGGTACAGCATTGCCAGCCTCACGCCCGAGGTCTGGAGCCAGCGTGTGGCCGCTGCGCTGCCGGCGCTGCGCACGTGGGTGCAAGCGCAGCAGCAACGCCTGGGCGTGAGCCCAGCCGCGACGGCACTCGGCGGCTTTTCACAGGGCGCCATCCTGTCGCTGGCGCTGGCTTTGCAAGACGACGGCATCTGCGGCCGTGTGCTGTCTTTTGGCGGCCGTCTGGTGCTGCCACCGCAAGCCGCGCCGCGCCACACCACCGTGCACCTGTTTCACGGCGATGATGACCGCGTGATTGCCGCCGACGGCTCGCGTGAGGCCCTGGCGCAGCTGGGCCAATTGCAAGGCGACGCCACGCTGGACATCGCCCAAGGCATAGGCCACGAGCTGCACCCGGCGTTGATTGACTGCGCGCTGCACCGCCTGAAAACCCATATTCCGCTGCGCACCTGGCAAGCCGCCTTGGGTGCTGCACCGCGCAGCTAACTACCGAAGTCAGTTGACAACATGCTCTTCCTGCTGTCCCCCGCCAAGACCCTGGACTACGAAACCCCGGTGCCCGCCGCACTGCGAAAAAAGGCCAGCGAGCCCTTGTTCGTCGATCAGGCCAGCGCACTGATTGACGTGCTGCGCCACAAAACGCAGGCCCAAGTCGCGTCAATGATGGAGCTGTCGGCGCCGCTGGCTGCCCTGAACGTGGCGCGTTATGCCGCCTGGCAGCCACACGCCACGAAAGCCATACCGTCCAACAGCAAGCCCGCCGTGCTGGCCTTCAATGGCGACGTCTACGACGGCTTGCAGGCGCGCACGCTCAAGACCGCCGACCACACGTGGGCGCAAGAACACATCGTCATTCTGTCGGGCCTGTACGGCGCACTGCGCCCGCTGGACCGTTTGCAGCCCTACCGGCTGGAGATGGGTACGGCCCTGGCCACGCCGCGTGGCCACAACCTGTATGACTGGTGGGGCGACACCGTGGCGCATTACCTCAATGAACGCCAGGCCGACGAAGCAGCGCCGGTGGTCATCAACCTGGCGTCCATTGAATACGCGCGTGTGGCGCTGCGCAAAACGCTGCGCGCGCGTGTGGTGGACTGTGTATTTGAAGAACGCCAGGGCGACGGCAACCACAAGGTCATCAGCTTCTTTGCCAAGAAGGCGCGCGGGCTGATGGCACGCTACGCGATTGAGCGCCGCGCCCGCAGCGTGCGTGCGCTGCGCGACTTCAACGCCGACGGCTACCTGCTGGCACGCGCGCTGTCGGGGCCTTCGCGGCTGGTGTTTCAACGCGGCTAGCCTGCTCAGTCACCGTGTGGGCGCTTGCCATTCGTAAACCCGTTGCGTCTGACTCTTGGACTTGCCGCTGAACACCCACGCACCGCCCTGTTCGCCCCATTCGTAGTGCGCGTGCGTGAACTCGGGTGGCTCAAAGGTGAAGTCGCGCCGGTTTGCCGCGACTTCCTGTTGAATGAATGCAGTGATGGCGCTTGAATTGGCCTGCTGGTCAGGCGCGTCAAGGGCTTGGTAAATGCGCCGCTTCAATGCCTGCCGAAACAAGCCTTCACGGGTTTGGCTGCGCAAGCGGCAGACCACCTCGGCCTGATCACGGTACGCTGGCGGCATGGCGGCAAAGAGCCACTGCTGCATGGGCTGGAGGTGCCAAGGAGGTGAAGAATCCCAAACCTTGATCACGTCCCACGGCAGCGCAGGTGCGGGTTCGTTGTCAACGTAGTCCAAATGTTCCTGCTGGAAGTGTGCCAGCAGGCGTGCCACCGGCGGCCAGGCGCCACCCAGGTCTGCGCGAGTCCGCACTTCTTCGGCCAGCGCCAGTGGCACGCCCAACACACGCAACACTTCCGCAGTTATGCCGGCCTTGAAGGCGGTGCGTGCATTCGCTATCCAGGTTGCCGGGCGAATGCTGGCCGACAGGTATTTGCCTGCGTAGTAGCCCACGGAATGGACGGCTTGCGCGACAACATCAAACTGCCGCTGGAAAGGCCGGCGCGCCAGCATTGTTGCCACGTCGGCCCAAGAGGGCAGTGCGCAAGCGGCACCAAAGTCCAGCAGCCTGCCGTCCAACGCGGTGTTCGAACTGTTGGGGCTGCTGTGCGCAATGCGGTGCGCGAAGCCGTAGGCCACCTGCCGGGCCAGCCTGACACCGAAGTCGGCAATTGACTGCTCCAATGCAATCTGGCCAAGCGCAGCAACGCAATGCTGGAAGACCGCCTGCACGCGCCGTGCGTCGCGTTTACCCTCTTGCGGCAGCCCGCTGTCAAAGCCTAGCGCGCGCTCGAAGTGTGCGCCGCGCAACATGCATGGGCGCACGATCAATACCCGTCGTTCGTCCTTGGGGCCGTTTTCGGTGTTCCACCGCTGCACAAGGCCGGTTTCAACGATCGCAAGTACAGGCACAGCGGAGTGCGGAAATTCCGCCGAGAAGACCTCAGCAAAGATCGCTTCACGTACCGCCTCTTCCAGGTAGGCGCCGCCCGATGCGTGCGCAAGGTCGGTGCTGCGGCTGACCAGCGGCGTGCGGCCCACGCCCTTGACCAGGTAGCCATTGATCGTGACGGTTCGACCGCTGCCGCCGTTGTGGCCCACACCGCTGCCGCCGTAGCGGTCGGCAAAGGCCCGCGTGGCTTGGGCAGCGACTTCAGTGCTTGCGCTGCTCGAATCTGCGGTGACAAACGCACACTTGCGCAACAGGTTCTCAGCGTAGGCGCTGGAATCGCTGCCGCAGTGGAACCAGGCCGGGTCAAGCAGTTTGGCTCGCGGGTTGACCCACAACACTCTTGGTGCGGGTGTCAACCGCAACTCGACTGCAACGCCTTCTGCCGGCAAGGATGCAAGGGTCACCGCACCAAGGCCCAGGGATGTTTGGTTCACGTGAGTTGCCATTGCAACGCTCATGTACCCTCTTGCGTCGGAACGACCGCGACCATGTTCGGGTCTTCGTCAGCAAGCGCCACCAAATCCCAGGCTGCGTGGCCACCGTGCAGCGCGCGCTTGGCCAGTTGCCATCTGCCAGTGACCGGCTCACCACGCAGGCGCCGTCGAAGTTCCTGCATCAGTTCGGCCAACGCCGAAGCACTGCCGATGCCATCGATGATGACCAAATGGTCACCTTCATCCCAGTCGCTGGCGTGCCAGCCGTTGGGTCCGCGGCGGCGCAGGACAGCCAGGGCAACATCGGTCGGTCTGGCCCAGGTGATAGCAGCATCACACTTGCCATCCGCCGCCAACGAGAACTTGACTTGGCCAAGCTGTGCCGCTGTCTTAAACCTGGACAGGGCTTGGCCGAGCGGCTCTGATGCCATGTGGCAACTTGCGGTGACCAGTCCGAAGAATTGACCCAACTCAACGCTGCGCATCAATGAGGTTCGACGTGCTTCAAGGATGCCTGGGTTGCGGGTGGGTTGCCATTCTTCAATTGGTTGCGGGCTGCGCCCGCGCAATTGGCGCACGACGACTGATGGCTTGCCGCCACTGCGTTGCCTCGTATACGAGACAGCATTATGAGTTTTGTACGCCAGACGCTCGATTTGGCGCGCTACAGCCATTTCGTAGCCCGGCGCTGCTGCATAGTCCTGCAAAACGATTGGGGCGAATTTAGCGCGTGGGTCAGTGTGCAGTGAGTCGGCGTTGAGTCGCATTGCGGTCTGATCGCCGACGCCATGCAAGCCATTAGCTCGCCAGACGGCACAACCGGCCAACCGGGTTGTGGTGTCGAACCACAGCCCGACACCATTGACGCCTTCGGCCAGCCAAAACTTTCGCAACACTTCGCCGACGCTACAGGCTCTGTACTGACCGGAAAAAGCCTCACAAAGCAGACCTACCTGCAGGGCCTGCAAGGAAGGCCTGTCGAGGTCGGTGCCGATTGCACAGAGTAAGCCATCGAGCCCGGTGAGCTTCAAGGTTGGGCGGTCTCAAAGTAGGTTGCTGCTTGCATTGAATAACGTGGCTTGGTTGTCCTTACCTGATACCTGCAAGCCCATCTGATCGCACCAGCTCAAGGAGTTTGAGAATGTCGCCCTCCAAATTCAAGAAGACGCTCAACCGGAACCTCTGGCCTCGGCGCCCTGGTGCGCAGCAGCGCAGCCAATGTTCGAGAAACAAGTCTGCGGCGAACTCTGAGGTCAGAAATGTAAGTGCAGGCTGGTCAGGAGGAAAACAAATGCAATCTCAGAGGTAGGGATTTAATCGTTTCTACATTCGGAAGCGGCTAGTGGGCGACCGCCGCACTCCGATTCGACTAACCCGAACTTCGTGAATTTACGCGCCCTCCACGTTTGCACTACGCGCAGCAATTCGACGGAACTCTCGGAGCTGAACAGAACCGGAAGGGTCGTAAACGGTACCGTCAGGTTGGAACAACGCTCCACCACCGCTCTGCCGAATGGTATTTATTAAGAACAGGTCGAGAAATTCGACGGCTGCGGCCAGTGCTTCCATCTCATCTCGGCCGGTCACTTCCGAGGCCAGCGCTGGATCGTCGCAGGTCAAAACTTGGCAGGCAGCCAGTTCTGCCATGCCGGGCGTTCGAGCAGGTCGATACGGTTCGCCGATGGCGATAAACACTTCCATGCGGTGCTGCGCGGCACTGACAAATATCAGTTGGCGGGAGGCAATCTGTTTGAATTCAGGCAACTCGTACATTATTTATGGTCCATTCATCATATTGCAGGTGGCGATGCACGCCGTTAAGCCAGCCCCGCACGCGACCCACATAGTCTGTGATGCAGTTGACTTCAGGCAAGCCCAATACAAGATTCGACACGACTGATAGCAGGCCTTACGTTGTTCCTGCCAGGGTGCTGGGCAACTTCCGCTGCCCGAATCCGAATCTGACAGGCGTTGCTTCGTGTCGTGGTTGAGGTCAGCTACAAGCGGAATCGCAATGTCGCCGGAAGCTACCCGCTGAATTGAGTCAGTTGGGTCAACGATTGTCGCCAGAGCCGCACTCGTGATCCTATTCGGTCCCGGCGCGAGCCGGGAGGAGGGCATCTCCCAGCCAATCCCGAGCGGATCGGCCTGCAATGTTGGGTTACCAAGTGCATAGGTATACCTCGCCAACCCCCCACCCAACCCCAGCGGATCGGCCTGAAGGTAGCGCCCCGTCCATGGCTCATAGTCCCGCATCCAGTTGTAAACGTAGCCTCCGTAGCCTTCGTATTGCTGTCCGGGAAAGCGCAGGTTGTACGTG
>JANNEX010000531.1:0-11021 GCA_031379155.1 Rubrivivax sp. | reverse complement strand
GCTGTGACGGCCCCACACGCCCGATCCGCCCCAGGGCGTGTCTGCTGCCGCTTCGTCAAGCATGGTGCACAGGATGTAGCGCGCGGCGTTGACACGCTCTGGCGCCACGCCGAGCTGCTGCGCGGCGATGGCAAAGTCGCGCACGCCTTGTGCCAAGCCGGCGCGCAGTGCAGCGGGGTCGGGCACGCTGCGGGTTTGGCGCAGTGAAGGCACCAGAAGCAACAGGCGGTTGGCGGCGGCCAGCAGCGGGCTCAGGCCATGGTCCACCGGCGCGGCTTCTGCGGCGTAGGCCGGTTGCGCGGCTTCAGCCGGCGCACGCGCGGCGCCAAAACCGCCTGGCATGGGCCGCACAAAGGTGCGTCCACTTTCGGGTGCGGCGAAGGGGTCGTCCATGCTAACTTGCTAAATCAGTGTCAGCTTGAATGTCTGCTTTGTTGTCAACTCGCACGGATGGCCCAGAGTTCCATCTCCAGCCCCGGGAAGTCACCCGCCACGTGCACAAAGAGGTTGCCGCTGCGTTCAATCTGCTTCCACAGCTCACTGCTTCGGTCCAGCTCGAAGTAGTGGCTGCCGGTATGGAAAGGCAACTGGCGTGGCGCCACCGGCAGGTTGCGTATGGGCACACCCGGCAGTTGCAGGTTGACGAGATCCTTGATGCGTTCCACCGGCCCCAGCTTGCTTTGCGTGGGAAAGCGTGCACGCAGGTGTTCAGCCGGCATCTGTGAGCGCACGGCCAACACAAAACCGGCGCTGGTGAGCAAGCTGGTGTCGGCGACCACGGCCGTGCGCACACCGTGGTTGCGATCGACCAGTTCAATCTGCACGGCGTGGCGCTGCATCACCGCCGACAGATAGTCACGCAAGTCTTGCACCACGGGCGCAAAGCTGGCTTGCAGGTCTTCGTGCTGGTACAGCGGGTACTCGGGCGGGTGCCGGTCGGTGCGTGAGAAAGTGGCCAGCTCACCTGCCAATTGCGCCAGCACGCTGTGCAGGGTTTGCGGATGCACGCTGGGCGCGCCGGCCAACTGGCGCAGCAGCGGCTCGTTGCGGTTGAGCAGTTGCAGCATCAGGAACTCGGCGACTTCAGACACGCCCTGTCCCATCTGCCCCATGCTCGACGCCAGCGTCATGGCACGTTGGCGCACCAGCCCGTGCAGCAAATTGGCCATGGCAGAGAGCTGGCCGGTGGCGTCTGCGCGCGACTGCGGTGCGATGTAGGCGCGGTCCAGCACCACCTGCTGGTCGGCGCGCCTCTCAACCACGCGCACCACGCCTAACAAGGCAAAGGCGTCGCTGGCGTCGCGCGCACGCAGCAGCCGCAGCGTGGGTGCGCCCAGTTGCACGGGCTCGGGTTCGTCAGCGGCGTGGGCCTGGTCGCGCAGCTCGTGTTCCTTGACGGCATAACGCGCCAAAGGGTCGGGCTTGGCATCGCCAAAATCGACTTCGGTGTTGCCCGCACGGGCGCGTGGCACGGCCAGGTAGATGAGTTCGTTTTGCATGTCGCCGGCCACCACCAAAGGCGGCGGCAAGGCGTCAGCATCGGGCATGGAAAAAGAAGTTCCGTCGGACAACACACCGCGTGCGCGCAGCGGCGCTACCTGGCCGGTGGCCAAGCCAGCTTCGTCCAAGGTCAGCTCGGCAAAGCCCCAGGCGTGCGGGCCAGTGGCGGCCACGCGCGCATCCAGCAGGCTTTCAATGAAGCGCGTTTGCTGCTGAAAGTGATGCGGCTGCAAGAACATGCCCTGCGACCAGATCACACGGTGTGAAGCCGTCATGCCGCTGCGGTTCAGATGACTTGCAGCTGTATCGACACGGCCAGGCTGGCAGCGCGAATTTGCAACTGGTGGCGCTTGCCGGGCTGCACGGGTGCAATGGCGCGCCACACAGCGCGCTCGAACGAGCGGTAGGCACCGAAGACGCCGATGAAGCGGGTCTCGGGGTCCAGCACCTTCTGGATCAGGCGCGTCTCGCCAGGCGCCAGCACCAGTTCTTCACGGGCCACCAACTCTGCCCCCAAGGCCTGCAATTCGGCCTGGTACAACGGCAGGAAGTCGGCCTTGTTGAAGGCCGTGGCGGCACGCAGCTCAAAGATGCGCAGCGGCAGTGGCGAAGGCCTGGCGCTGGCGCTGGGGTTGAGGTCAGCGGCGGCGATGACGTCACCGCCAATGCTGGCAATGCTGGGCTTGAAGAGGCCACCGGTGCTGGGCGGCGCAGGGGGTGCGTCGGGCTTGGGTGGCGGCTTGCTGGCGCAGCCGATCAAGGGCAGTACCGGCAAAAGCGCAGCCGCAGCCAAGAGGTGGCGGCGGTGGGCCGACAGGGTGAAGTGGTTAGCGCGCATCGCAGCCAAGAATAGCCAGCGCACTGCTGCTGCTTGCGTGACTTAGGTAATTCGCGGCGCTGTGGATCGCACTATGGGCCGCACGGTTGACCGCACGCTGGCCCACGCCACGAAAAACGCCCCTGACGGGGCGTTGGCTGCTGGTTGGCTGGTGCTTAAGCTGGTGCTCAGCTCGCGTCGCTCTTGGCCGTGTCATCCGCCGCCACGGGCTCAGGCCTATCGACCAGTTCGACAAAGGCCATGGGTGCGTTGTCGCCCACACGGAAACCCATCTTCAGGATGCGCGTGTAGCCGCCCGGGCGCGTCTGGTAGCGCGGGCCCAGCACGTTGAACAGCTTGGCCACGACATCGCGGTCACGCGTGCGGTTAAAGGCCAGGCGGCGGTTGGCCAGCGTGGGCGTTTTGCCCAGGGTGATGAGTGGCTCGACCACGGCGCGCAGCTCTTTGGCTTTGGGCAGCGTGGTCTTGATCGCCTCGTGCATGATCATTGAGTTGCACATATTCCTCAGCATCGCCAGGCGGTGTGAGGTGGTGCGGTTGAGTTTGCGGGGGCCGTTGCGGTGGCGCATGGTGCTTTCCTGTCTTTATTGAACCCCAGCCGTTTCAGGTACTGGGGGTTGCACGGTGCACGCTGAGTGATCAGCGTTTGTCGAGGCCTTGGGGCGGCCAGTTTTCCAGCCGCGCGCCGAGCGTGAGCCCGCGCGAAGCCAGCACTTCCTTGATTTCGTTCAAGCTCTTGCGGCCCAGGTTGGGGGTCTTGAGCAGTTCGGTTTCGGTGCGCTGAATCAGGTCGCCTATGTAGTAAATGTTTTCGGCCTTGAGGCAGTTGGCCGAACGCACGGTCAACTCCAACTCGTCCACGGGGCGCAGCAAGATGGGGTCGAAAGGCGTCGGGCGTGAGGTCTGCTGCGCAGCACCGTCGAAAGCCGGCGTGGGGTCGATCTGGGCAAAGAAAGCCAGTTGCTCGACCAGGATGCGCGCGCTTTGGCGAATCGCTTCTTCGGGCGGAATGGAGCCGTTGGTCTCGATCTCCATCACCAGCTTGTCGAGGTCGGTGCGCTGTTCCACACGCGCGTTTTCCACGGCGTAGGAGACACGGCGCACGGGCGAGAAGGAAGCGTCAAGCACGATGCGGCCAATGCTCTTGGTGGGCTCGTCTCCATAACGGCGCATGTTGCCCGGCACATAGCCGCGGCCCTTTTCAACCTTGATCTGCATGTCCAGCTTGCCGCCTTGGCTCAAGTGGGCAATGACATGCTCGGGGTTGATGATTTCCACGTCGTGCGGCGTTTGGATGTCGCCGGCCGTGACCGCGCCTTCGCCTTCTTTGCGCAGCACCAGCGTGACTTCGTCGCGGTTGTGCAAGCGAAAGACCACGCCCTTCAAGTTGAGCATGATGTGCACGACGTCTTCTTGCACGCCGTCAATGGCCGAGTACTCGTGCAGCACGCCGGCGATGGTCACTTCGGTGGGCGCGTAGCCGACCATGGACGAAAGCAACACACGGCGCAGGGCGTTGCCCAGCGTGTGGCCGTAGCCGCGCTCGAAGGGCTCAAGCGTGGCTTTGGCACGGTGGCCGCCTAGCGGTTCAACCTGGATGGCCTTGGGCTTCAGAAGGGTGGTTTGCATGAATGTCTTTTGTTCCTGTCAATACCCTCGGCTCATTACACCGATAAGGCTGGAGGACCGCGCCGGGATTGAATGTGGCCGCTTCGCACCCGACACGCGAAGCACAACCGAAAAGCGCGTGCCCGCCGCAACTGCATTGGGGCAGGACGCGCTCTCCTTCCTGTTTAACGGGAATACAACTCGACGATGAGTGCTTCCTTGATTTCCGCGCCGTACTGGTCGCGGTCGGGCACCTTCTTAAAGATGCCTTCCATCTTGGTGGCGTCGACGGACACCCAGTCGGCCAGGCCAATGCCTTGCGCCAGCTTGAGCGAATCAGTCACGCGCAACTGCGTCTTGGACTTGTCGCGCATGGCAATGGTGTCGCCAGCCTTGACTTGGTAGGACGGAATGTTCACGACCTGGCCGTTGACCATCAGCGCCTTGTGACCCACCAACTGGCGCGCTTCGGCGCGCGTGGAGCCAAAGCCCATGCGGTAGACGACGTTGTCCAGACGCGATTCGAGCAGCGCCAGCAAATTGGCGCCGGTGTTGCCTTTGCGGCGCTCGGCCTCGGCAAAGTAACGGCGGAACTGGCGCTCAAGAATGCCGTACATGCGCTTGACCTTTTGCTTCTCACGCAATTGCATGCCGAAGTCAGAGGTGCGCGAGCCGCTGGTGCGGCCATGCTGGCCGGGCTTGCTGTCGAACTTGACCTTGTCGCTGATGGAGCGGCGAGCACTCTTCAGGAAAAGGTCGGTGCCTTCACGGCGGGAAAGTTTGCCCTTGGGGCCAAGAAGTCGTGCCACGTTGTGTCCTTGTGAATCTGACGCGGCAAACGCCGACGCAAGTCGGGTTCCGCGCGAGTCTGGCGTTCCTGTACTGGGTACGGTCGCTCAGACGGTGGTCTTGAAAGAAATGACCAGCAGACCATGAATGGCTTGCTGGCCTTTTGGGAAACTTATGATTCTATCCGCTTCGCTCGACCCCGAAGCAATGGCCGCAGGATCAAGTGACCGCAGCGGAACCGGCTTTGCCGGGCCGCTTGCGGTGCCCCCCAGGGGGGAGGCGCCGCAGGCGCTACGGGGGGGGCCTTAGATCCTCCGGCGTTTCTGGGGGCGGCAGCCGTTGTGCGGAATCGGCGTCACATCGCTGATGCTGTTGATGCGGATGCCCAGCGACGCCAGTGCGCGCACGCTGCTTTCGCGGCCGGGGCCGGGGCCCTTGATGCGCACGTCCAGGTTCTTGATGCCCTGTTCTTGCGCCGCGCGGCCAGCCACTTCAGCGGCCACCTGGGCTGCGAAGGGCGTGCTCTTGCGTGAGCCTTTGAAGCCCTGGCCACCACTGGACGCCCAAGCCAACGCGCCACCTTGGCGGTCGGTGATGGTGATGATGGTGTTGTTGAACGACGCGTGCACATGAGCGACGCCGTCCGCAACGTTCTTGCGGACTTTTTTGCTCACGCGCCGGGCGGCGGTATTGACGGGTGCCTTGGCCATGTCTTGTGTCTTTCAGTGTTGCTGGGCCAGCTTACTTCTTCAGCGCAGCGGCGCCCTTGCGCGGGCCCTTGCGGGTGCGGGCGTTGGTGCGTGTGCGCTGGCCGCGCACGGGCAGGCCGCGGCGGTGACGGAAACCCCGGTAGCAGCCCAAGTCCATCAGGCGCTTGATGCTGATCGAGAGTTCACGACGCAGGTCGCCCTCGATCGTCATGCGGCCGATTTCTTCGCGGATCTTTTCAAGGTCACCGTCGGTGAGGTCCTTGATCTTCTTGGAGTAGGCAATGCCCACCACGGTGCAGATCTTCTGCGCCGTGGAGCGGCCAATGCCATAGATCGAAGTCAGGCCGATCTCGGCGTGCTTGTGGGGCGGGATATTGATACCGGCGATGCGTGCCATGGTGTTCCTCTAAATCAGCCTTGACGCTGCTTGTGGCGCGGGTCGGTGCAGATCACTCGCACCACACCCTTGCGGCGGATGATCTTGCAGTTGCGGCACATCTTCTTGACCGAAGCGGCGACTTTCATGCTATCTCCTTGACCCCAAATCTAGGTTCATCACTTGGCGCGGAACACGATGCGTGCCCGCGTCAAGTCGTACGGCGTTAACTCGACGGTGACCTTGTCACCAGGCAATATGCGGATGTAGTGCATGCGCATCTTGCCGCTGATGTGGCCCAGCACCACGTGGTTGTTTTCCAGCTTCACACGGAAGGTGGCGTTGGGCAGATTCTCAAGAATCTCGCCCTGCATCTGGATGACGTCGTCTTTGCTCATGTGGGGCTCTTCATGATGTCTTGAAGTTGGCCTTCTTGAGGAGCGACTCGTATTGCTGGCTCATCACATAACTCTGCACCTGGGCCCAGAAGTCCATGGTGACGACGACGATGATCAAGAGCGATGTGCCACCAAAGTAGAAAGGCACGTTGTACTTGAGCACCAAAAATTCAGGCAGCAAACACACCGCCGTGATGTAGACGGCACCGGCCAAAGTCAGGCGGCCCAGGATGCGGTCAATGTGCTTGGCGGTCTGCTCACCCGGGCGAATGCCGGGGATGAAAGCGCCGCTCTTTTTCAGGTTGTCTGCGGTCTCACGGCTGTTGAAGACCAGCGCGGTGTAGAAGAAGCAGAAGAACACGATCATGGCCGCGTACAGCATCACGTAGATGGGCTGGCCCGGCGACAGGGCGCCGGCCATGTCCTTCAACCAACGCATGCCTTCGCCAGTGGCAAACCAGCCCACCACGGTGGCTGGCAACAGGATGATGGAGCTGGCAAAGATGGGCGGAATCACACCGCTCATGTTCAACTTCAAAGGCAGGTGTGAAGACTGGCCGCCATAGACTTTGTTGCCAACCTGGCGCTTGGCGTAGTTGACCAAGATCTTGCGTTGGCCACGCTCGACAAACACCACCGCGAAGGTCACGAAGACGACGACGGCCAGGATGAACAGGCAGGCCACGATGCTCATGGCACCCGTGCGCACCAGCTCAAACAGTCCCGCCATCGCGGCGGGCAGACCGGCCACGATGCCGGCGAAAATCAGTATCGAGATACCGTTGCCCAGACCTCGCTCGGTGATCTGCTCACCCAGCCACATCAGGAACATGGTGCCCGCCACCAGGCTGACCACCGTGGTCATGCGAAAACCAAAGCCCGGTGCCAACACCAAACCGGCAGAACCTTCCAGCGCCAGCGCAATGCCCAGGCTTTGGAAAATGGCCAGGAACAGCGTGCCATAACGCGTGTACTGAGTGATCTTGCGCCGACCGGCTTCGCCTTCTTTCTTGATGGCCTCGAGCGAGGGCACCACGTAGGTCATCAGCTGCATGATGATGCTGGCGCTGATGTAGGGCATGATGCCCAGCGCAAACACGGTGAAGCGCGACAAAGCGCCGCCGCTGAACATGTTGAACATGTTCAAAATGCCGCCGCTCTGGCCCTTGAACAGCTGCTGCAGCTGTGTCGGGTCAATGCCAGGCACAGGAATGTGCCCGCCAATGCGGTAGACCACCAGGGCCATCACCAGGAACATAATGCGGCGACGCAGGTCGCCGAATTTCCCGCTTTTGGCCAGTTGGTTGGCAGAAGTAGCCACGAAGCTTGGTGTCCCTTGCGCTCTTAAACAGCCAGCGAGCCGCCAGCGGCTTCAATCGCGGCCTTGGCACCTGCCGTGGCGCCAATGCCCTTAAGCACGACCTTGCGCGACAGCTCGCCCGACTTGATGACTTTGACGTGTTTGATCAGCTGGCGCACCAGGCCAGCAGCCTTCAGCGTCAGCAGGTCGACTTCGTCAGCGCCCAGTTTTTCCAGGTCAGTCAGCGTGACTTCGCCGTTGTACTTGAGCGTGGTCGACTTGAAACCGCGCTTGGGCAAGCGGCGCTGCAGCGGCATCTGGCCGCCTTCAAAGCCCACCTTGTGATAACCACCGGCGCGGCTGCTTTGGCCCTTGTGGCCACGGCCGGCTGTCTTGCCCAGGCCAGAGCCAATGCCACGGCCAACACGGCGCTTGGCATGCTTGGAGCCGGCAGCCGGCTTGATTTTGTTCAAGTCCATCAGAGCACCTGCACCAGGTAGTCGACCTTGTTGATCATGCCGCGCACCGCCGGCGTGTCTTCCAGCACCTTGGTGCTGTTGAGTTTGCGCAGGCCCAGGCCGCGCACCGTGTCGCGGTGCGACTGGCGCGTGCCGTTGATGCTGCGCACCAACTTGACGGTTAGGGTCTTCTTTTCAGACATGTGTTTCTCCGCTTGCCGCTGCGTCAGTTCAGTTGAAGATGTCTTCAACAGACTTGCCGCGCTTGGCCGCTATTTCCGCCGGTGTGGTGGAGCGCTTGAGCGCGTCCAGCGTGGCACGCACCATGTTGTATGGGTTGCTTGAGCCCAGGCTCTTGGCCACGATGTCGGTCACACCCATGACTTCAAACACCGCGCGCATGGGGCCGCCGGCAATGATGCCGTCACCCGACTTGGCCGGTGCCATCAGCACTTTGGCCGCGCCATGTTCACCACGTACGTTGTGCTGGATGGTGCCGTTGCGCAGTTGCACCTTGACCATGTTGCGGCGTGCCGACTCCATGGCTTTTTGCACTGCCACGGGCACTTCCTTGGCCTTGCCTTTGCCCATGCCGATGCGGCCGTCGCCGTCGCCCACCACCGTCAGCGCCGCGAAGCTGAGCGTGCGGCCGCCTTTGACGACCTTGGTGACGCGGTTGACCGCAATCATCTTTTCTTTGAGCCCGTCGTCGTTGGCTTCGGCCTGCGCGCGGGGGGTGAACTTTGCCATTCTGATATTCCTTCGCGGAGCAGCTTAGAACTGCAGGCCGGCTTCACGCGCGGCTTCGGCCAGGGCCTTGACACGGCCGTGGAATGCAAAGCCCGAGCGGTCAAACGCGACCTTGTCGATGCCGGCGGCTTTGGCCTTTTCGGCGATGCGTTTGCCCACCAGGCTGGCGGCACTGACGTTGCCGCCCTTGCCGGCTGCGCCCAGTTGCTCGCGCACTTCTTTTTCGGCGGTTGAGGCACTGGCCAACACCAGCGTGCCGTCGTCGGACACGATGCTGGCGTAGATGTGCAGGTTGGAGCGGTGCACCGCCAGGCGGGCCACACGCTGCAGCGCGATGCGCGTGCGCGTCTGGCGCGAACGGCGCAGGCGTTGTTCTTTCTTGGTCATGCTCATGGCGCTTTTCCTCTCGGACGTCCTTACTTCTTCTTCGTCTCTTTGAGCGTCACACGCTCACCGACATAGCGGATGCCCTTGCCCTTGTAGGGCTCGGGCGGACGGAAAGCACGCACTTCGGCGGCCAGCTGGCCCACGGCCTGGCGGTCGGCACCCGAGATCACGATCTCGGTCTGGGTGGGCGTGGCCACCTTGATGCCGGCAGGCATGTCCTTGACCACGGGGTGCGAAAAACCGATTTGCAGGTTTAGCTTTTGGCCAGCGGCCTGGGCACGAAAGCCCACACCCACCAGCGACAGCTTCTTCTCAAAGCCCTTGCCCACGCCGTTGACCATGTTGGCCACCAGGGCGCGCATAGTGCCGCTCATGGCGTCGGCCGCCGTCGAGTCGTTGGCGGGCGCAAAGCTCAGCGAGCCAGCGTCGTTCTTGATCGTCACCAAGGGGTTCATGGCGCGCACCAGCGTGCCGTTGCTGCCCTTGACGGTGATGTTCTCGGCCGAAATCGACACGTCCACCCCTTTGGGCACGGCGACTGGCATTTTTCCTACGCGGGACATGTTTGTGCTCCGTTCTTCTAGGAGGTCATGCGACGTAGCAAAGCACTTCGCCACCGACACCGGTTTGGCGCGCCTTGCGGTCGGTCATCACGCCCTTGGGCGTGGTCACAATAGCCACACCCAGGCCGTTCATGACTTGCGGAATGTTGTCGCGGCCCTTGTAGACACGCAGGCCGGGGCGGCTGACACGCTCGATGCGCTCAATCACGGGGCGGCCGGCGTAGTACTTCAGCGCCACTTCAAGTTCGGGCTTGCCTTCGTTGTCACGAATGGCGAAGCCGTCGATGTAGCCCTCGTCCTTCAGCACCTGCGCGATGGCCACTTTCAGCTTCGACGACGGCATGATGACAGCGGCTTTCGCAACGCTTTGGGCGTTGCGGATGCGCGTCAGCATGTCGGCGATGGGATCACTCATGCTCATGAAATTGCTCCTGATCTTCTCGCCGAATCACCAGCTGGCCTTGACCATGCCGGGAATGTCGCCCTTGAAGGCGAGCTCACGGATCTTGTTGCGGCCCAGGCCGAACATGCGAAAGGTGCCGCGTCCTCGGCCGGTCAGCACGCAGCGGTTGCGCAGACGTGTGGGGTTGGCGTTGCGCGGAAGCTTTTGCAGCTCAAGGCGGGCGGCGTAGCGCTGTTCGTCGCTGAGCTTGGCGTCGTTGCTGACGGTCTTGAGCTCGGCGTACTTCTTCGCGTACTTGGCAACCAGCTTCTCGCGCTTTTCTTGGCGCTGGATGATGGACAGTTTGGCCATGTGTAGGTTCCTTGTGCCGTCAGTTCTTGAACGGAAACTTGAATGCGGTCAGCAAAGCCTTGCATTCGTCGTCGTTCTTGGCGCTGGTGGTGATGCTGATGTTCATGCCACGGATGACATCGATCTTCTCGTACTCGATTTCCGGGAAGATGACTTGTTCTTTGACGCCGATGTTGTAGTTGCCACGGCCGTCAAAGCTGCGCCCGCTGATGCCGCGGAAGTCGCGCACCCGCGGCAGCGCCACAGTGACAAAGCGGTCGAGGAATTCGTACATGCGCACGCCACGCAGCGTGACCATGGTGCCGATGGGCACGTTGTCGCGAATCTTGAAAGCCGCAATCGCCTTCTTGCTCTTGGTGACGACAGGTTTTTGGCCGGCGATCTTGGTCAGATCACTGACGGCGTTATCCATTACCTTTTTGTCCGACACGGCTTCGCTCACACCCATATTGAGGGTGATCTTTTGCAGGCGCGGCACTTGCATCACCGACGTGAAGCCGAACTTGGCCATCAGGTCAGGGACGATCTTTTCGCGGTAGATGGTTTGCAGGCGCGCGCCGGTGACGGCGTCGGCCTTGCCAGCCGGAACT
>JANNEX010000530.1:0-5387 GCA_031379155.1 Rubrivivax sp. | reverse complement strand
AGGTGTGGAAGCCTTTGGCGCCGGCGCTTTGCACCAGCGTGTGGCCGAAGACGGACGTGATGAAGTGGCGGCCGTGGGCGCCAGCTTCAACCGCGCCGCAGCGCGCGTGGAAGCGCTGCTGCGCGCCCACCAAAGCCTGCTGGCCAACGCCAGCCACGAACTGCGCTCACCCCTGGCACGCCTGAAAATGGCGGTCAGCATGCTGGACGACGCAGCGCCGCCACAGCGCGCTGCACTCAACAAAGAAATCCACACCAACATCGCCGAGTTGGACGCCCTCGTCGAAGAAGTGCTGCTGGCCAGCCGCCTGGACGGCAGCACTGAACTGGACCTGCAACAGAGCGTGGCCCTGCTGGCCGTGGTGGCTGAAGAAGCTTCGCGGGTCGGCGCCACGGCCGACGGCCAAGACGTGCAGATCATGGGCGATGAACGCCTGCTGCGCCGCGCCGTGCGCAACTTGCTGGAAAACGCCCAGCGTTACGGCGGCGGTGACATCAGCGCCCATGTTGAAGGCCAGCAAGCTCATGCCGGCGGGGTGACGGTGAAGGTGTGCGACCGCGGACCCGGCGTGCCCCAGGTGCACCGCGAACGCATCTTCGAGCCCTTCTTTCGCTTGCCCGGCCACGCCGAACGCGCAGGCGGCGTTGGCCTGGGCCTGGCCCTGGTGCGCCAGATTGCGCAGCGCCACGGCGGCCAGGTGCGTTGCCTGCCGCGTGAGGGCGGTGGCAGTTGTTTTGAGATCAGCCTGCCATTGCGTTGAAGGCGCATTGAAGGCGCGTTGAAGGCGCGCCCAAAGCGCGATGTCACCCGCATGTCACCCGCGCCGACTGGCTTGCGCCATGTTGCGCAGCTAGAGTCAGGCACAGGCCCGTGTGGGGCCCTGCACAAGGGTGGCGCTGTGAAAAAACCGGGATGGCAAAAGCAAGTGGGCAGGGCCCTGGCTGTTTTGGTGGGCGGGCTGACGACGGCTTTGCCCGCCGCCGCTTACGACGTTTTTAGCTATGGCAACAACCAGGCCTTGAAGTGGGGCAGCAACCAGATAGGCACACCGGGCGGTGTCGTCACCTGGAGCTTGATGAGCGACGGCGTCACGCTAGACCCGTCCACCTCCAGCCTGGGCATGAGCGGCGCATCAGACCTCAGCAGCGTGTTTGCGCAAGTCGGTGGCCAAGCCCCGGCGCTGGCCGCCATGCAGCAAGCCTTCGCCGCCTGGTCCGCCGTGGCTAACGTTCAATTTGTGCAGATCAGCGAAAGTGGCGCTTTGCCTTTTGGCGCTGCCAGCCCGGGTGCGGCCGTGGTCGGCCACATCCGCGTCGGCGCCTTTGCCATCAACGGCTTTGTGGGTGCCGTGGGTTATGCACCGCCGCCCAATGGCGGCAGCACACTTGAAGGCGACATCATCTTCAACCGCAGCAACCGCTTTGGCCTGCCGCCGGGCAACGAGGGCGACCTGTACGAGCTCTACCCGGCGTCCAACAACTTCACCTACCTGAACGACTTTGCCGGCCTCTTTGCGCATGAGTTGGGCCACGCCCTGGGTCTGGCCCACAGCCAGGTGCCCAGCGGCTTGATGTGCGGCTATGTGAACGGCGTTTTCGACGGCAGCCAATGCGCCTGGGCCGACCCCGACGCCGACGGCAAAGCACCGCTCACACGACTGCCCAAACCCGACGACGTGGCCGGTATTGAGTTTTTGTACGGCGTGGCAGCCGTGCCAGAGCCTGAAGGCTGGGCCTTGTGGGGCGCAGGCCTGGGCGGCCTGGCGCTGTGGCTGCGCCGACGCCGGCACTGACACTTTCGCTGACACCCGCAAGGCCGCGCAACCGCAGTTGCGGGGGTGACCCGCGCGCCGCATCTGCGGTATCTTTTGCGCGTGCCGCAATGCCCACCACCCGCCGCTGTTGACCCCGCACCCGAGATGCAGCAAGAGCTGCACCGTGTCATGGCGTCGCCGCTGTTTGCCGCCGCGCAGTCGCACCAACGCCTGTTGCGCTATCTGGTGGAACACAGCCATGACGGGCGCCCTGCGCTGCTCAAAGAAACCGTGCTGGGCATCGAAGTCTTCCAGCGCCCGGCGCAGAGTTTTGATCCCAAGAGCGACAGCATCGTGCGTGTCGAAGCGCGACGTCTGCGCCAGCGTTTGCGCCAGCACTATGCGCTGCAGCCGCCCGGTGGCTGGATGATCGAATTGCCCAAAGGCAGCTACCGGCCGCAGCTGGTGCGCCGCACGGCGCTCGACGCGTCCAGCCCAGCGGCCGAACTGGTGGACCGGGGCAGCTACTTCTTGCGCCTGGGCCATGAAGAGGGGCACCGCAAAGCGCTGCAGCGCTTTGAAGAAGCGGCCCGTCTTGAGCCCGGCCTGACCGCTGCCCACGCCGGTGTGGCGCGCGCCTGGACGCAATTGGTGGGCACACAACTTGAGCCGCCGCGGCCGGGCATTGAACTGGCGCTGGCCGCCGTGCAGCGGGCCCTGGCGCTGCAGCCCGAGCACGCCGATTCCTTGGTGCTGGCAGCGTCGCTGACGCACCGCTTCGCCTTCAACTGGCCTGGCGCGCAGCGGCTGTTTGACCGCGCGCTGCAAGCCGCGCCGCGTTCGGCCTTTGTTTACCACGCAAGGGCTCTGTCGCTGATGATGCGCGGCGAATTTGACGCCGCTGGCGTGGACCTGGCGCAGGCCCGCGAACTCGACCCGCTGCACCTGAGTTTGCGCGCGCACGCGGCGCTGCTTGACGTTTACCGGCGCGACTGGCCGGCCGCCGAAGCCGGCCTGCAAGGCCTGCTGGATTTGAGCCCGCACAACGTGCTGGGCATGAGCCTGCTGGCCTTTGTGGCGCTGTGTCGCGGCGATGCCGCTGCCGCACTGCCCCAATACCAAGCCGTGGCGCGGCGCCACGCGCAACTCAGCATTGGCGCCGTGGGCGTCGTGTGGTGCCGCGCCGCGCTGGGCCAGCACACCGCTGCGCGGCGTGGCTTGGACAAGCTGGTGCAGGACTGGTCAGGCCGCTACCTCAGCCCCTACCAGTTGGCAATGGCTGAGTGGCGCCTGGGCGATGCCGACGCCACGCTGACCCTCTTGCAACGTGCGGTGCAAGAACGCGACCCCAATGCGCTGTGCCTGCCGGTAGACCCAGCCTTTGATGGCTTGCGGCAAGAACCGCGGTTTGTGGCGTTGCGTGGCCAGGTGCTGGGCACCGCCATCTGATCAGAGCCAGATCATTGCCTGGCTTGCTGGCGCAGCAGCCACACCAGCAAGGCGCACAAGCCCGCAGCAGCCAGCACCAGTCCCAGGGTGGCGGCAAACCAGTAACCCGGCGCGCCTTGCAAAGCGCCGGGCACGCTGCCGCTGACATTGAAGGCCAGCACATAACCGCCGCCCAGGCCCACAGCCCACAGCGCAGCCACGTAAATGAGCAAGGGCAGCACGGTGATCTTGTAGGCGCGCAGCACAAAAGCGGCAATGATTTGCAGCGCGTCGGCGACGTGAAACAGCGCCACCCAGGCCAGCAGCGGCAGCGCAGCGGCGTAGACCGCGCCGTCGCTGGCGTACAAGCGCAGCACCGGTTCACGCAGCGCGAAAAACAGGCTGCCCATGACTGCCGCCACCGCGCCACCCAGCAGCAGACCGTGCCAGGCCAGGCGGCGTGCGTCAGCCCTGTCGTCGGCCCCAATGCGCTGGGCCACCAAGGTGCTGGTGGCATTGCCCAGCGCGAGTGGCACCATGAAGATCAGCGATACCAGGTTGACCGCAATCTGGTGCCCCGCCGCCGGCGTGGTGCCCAGGCGCGCGATGAAGATGGCCATCATCGAAAAGCCGCTGACTTCCACCAGGATGGACGCACCCAGCGGCAGGCCCAGTGCCAGGTGCTGGCGCAGCGCGGCCCAGTCGGGGCGGTCCAGGCCACGGCCCCACAGCACAAAGCGGTCGTAGAAGGGGTCGCGCCGCAGCACCGCGGCGGCGACACCCACTTGCGCCCACATGGCCACCAGCGTGGCAATGCCGCAGCCCACCACACCCAGGGCCGGCAAGCCCAGCGCCGGTACGCCAAAGGCCAGCGCCGCCGACAGCGGCAGCTTGAGCGCCAGTGCCGACAGCTGAATGACCATCACCGCCTTGGGCCTGGACACCGCGATGTTGAAACCACGGTAGACCGTGAACAGCAACGATGCCGGCAGTGAAAACGCCAGCGCCATCAAATAACCCCGCACCTTGGTGGCAACGGCCGGGCTGGCCTGCGACAGCGCCAGGAAGGGGTAAGGAAAGGCCAGCAGCGTGCAGCCCAGCAGCGCCAGCCCCAGGCACACCCACAGCGCCTGGTGCACGTGCTGGCCTGCAGCTTCGTGGCGCTGCGCGCCAAAGTGCTGGCCGATGATGGGTGCAAGCGCCATCAGCACACCCATCAAGCCGATGAAGATGGTGATGTAGGCCGACGCGCCCACGGCCAGCGCGGCCAGGTCAATGGCGCTGGCGCGCGCCAGCAGCAGGGTGTCGATGGTGGTGAAGGCCAGCACCGAAAGCTGGCCCACAAACACCGGCCAGGCCAGGGGCGCAATGCGCCTGGCAGTCTGGCTCAGCCGCTGCACAGGGCCGGCTTCAATGCAACTCAGTGCCACTCAACGCCGCTCAAGTGGCGCGGCCTGGCAGGGCAAACACCTCGGGGCCGGGGTGGTCCACGCCGGTGGCTTCGTGTGCCCGTTCTGCATAGCGGTTGAAGCGCCAGGCCGTGGCCTCTTGCGTGATGCGCCGCCACACACTGCGCTTTTGCGCGGGCGTGTAGCCGGGCCAGTGCTGCACCTCGTCAAAGCTGCGGCCACAGCCTTTGCACATCTCGTCGCCCTGGCTGGTGGAGCAGATGGCGATGCAGGGCGCGTCGGGCGTGCTGTCGTACCACGCCAGCCAGGCCGCGCGGGCTTTGGCCGGCATGCTGCTTTCGTCGCACAGAGTTTCGCGGTAATAGACCATCAACGCATAGACCTCGGCCAGGGCGCGCACCTCGGCGCAGGCCGTGATGCCGTCGGGCGAGGGCGAACGTTCGCGCCACCAGTTGATGGCCGATTCAATGTCGATGATGTGGATGCCGGGGCTTTGCTCCATGGGGGCGTGGAGTGTAGCCAGCGGCCACGGTGGGCCGCTGGCTGTGCTGGCTGCGCAGGCTTGCCGTACTTGCTTGGTGTGCTTGCTTGGTATGGCCGGGCTCAGCTGGGTTTGTAGCCGGCCGCTTCCAGCTGTTCGACGACTTTTTCGCGCGCCGCCGTGGTGTTCACCTGCACGCGGTGGGCGGCAATGTCGGTCTGCACCTGCGCCGAAGGGTCTAGCGACTGCACGGCTTGCGTGATGGCGCGCACGCAGTGGCCGCAGGACATGTTGGGGATCTGGAATTCGTACATGG